>NZ_NOLI01000013.1:0-91028 GCF_002245975.1 Nostoc sp. 'Peltigera membranacea cyanobiont' 213
AGTCAGGCGGAGGTGATTCATGAACCTTTCTGAACCATTTATCCGCCGCCCCATTATGACAACTCTGGTGATGACGGCGATTTTGATTTTCGGTTTCATGAGTTATCGCCTGCTGCCAATCAGCGATTTACCCAGCGTAGATTATCCCACAATTCAGGTCAGCGCCTCGCGACCGGGAGCTAGCCCCGAAACGATGGCAGCATCGGTTGCTCGTCCTTTAGAGAAGCAATTTTCTAGCATTGCTGGACTCGATTCGCTCAACTCAACTAGCACCTTGGGACAGACTCAAATTACCCTGCAATTCAACTTGAGCCGCAATATTGATGATGCGGCGCAGGATGTGGAAGCAGCGATATCAGGATCGTCGGGACAAATTGCGACGGATTTACCTAATCCTCCCACTTACAGCAAAGTTAACCCCGCAGATCAACCAATTCTTTACCTTTATCTCGATTCTCCCACTCTGCCCCTTTCCCAGGTAGATAATTATGCTGAGACTTATTTGGCGCAAAAGCTATCTACAATCAATGGGGTAGCACAGGTAGCCGTCTACGGTTCCCAAAAGTATGCGGCTCGAATTCAACTCGATCCCCAGCAATTGGCTACGCGGCAAATTGGGTTAGATCGGGTGGCGACGGCGATTCAACAGGGTAACGTCAATTTACCTACCGGCAGTCTTTCGGGAAATCATAAGAATTTTACAGTCCAGACTAACGGACAACTTGAAGATGCAGCTGCTTATCGCCAGTTGATTGTGTCTTATAAAGATGGGATGCCTATCTATCTCAATCAACTGGGTAGGATTATTGACAGTGTAGAAAATGACAAAGTAGCAAGCTGGTACAACAATACTCGCGCCATTATTCTCACCATTCAAAGACAGCCCGGAACCAATACGGTGCAAGTCGTAGACACAATTAAGAATTTGCTGCCAAAGTTACGAGAACAGATTCCGGCATCTGTGGAAATTGGAGTTCTTTATGATGCATCTCAGTCGATTCGAGATTCAGTAGATGATGTCAGATTTACGTTGATTTTGACGATCGCTCTCGTTATCTTAGTAATTTTCATCTTTTTACGGAACCTCTCGGCGACGGTAATTCCCAGTTTGGCATTACCTGTTTCGCTGATTGGTACTTTTGCGGTGATGTATTTCCTGCACTACTCACTAGATAACCTATCACTGATGGCGTTGACCCTTTCAGTGGGCTTCGTCGTGGATGATGCGATCGTTATGCTAGAAAATATCGTCCGGCACATGGAAATGGGGGAAAGTCCGTTAGAAGCGGCGTTGAATGGGTCGAGAGAAATTGGTTTTACAATTCTGTCGATGACCCTTTCCTTGGTTGCAGTCTTCATTCCCATGTTGTTCATGAGTGAAGTGCTGGGACGATTATTTCATGAATTTGCTGTGACGATCGCAGTTGCAATTCTCGTCTCTGGTTTTGTATCTTTGAGTCTGACTCCCATGTTGTGCAGCCGTTTTCTGCGTCCTGTGGATCGTGCTAATCAAAGTCGCTTATATCAAGCTTCTGAATATGTCTTCGATCGCTTCCTGGGTTTGTACGATTGGAGTCTGAAAAAAGTCTTAAAATATCACCTCACCACGATGATTTTATCCGCCTTTCTCTTGGCGGTGACAGTTGGGCTACTGGTGGTAGTTCCCAAAGGCTTTATTCCTAGCGAAGATACCGGACAAATTACAGGTATTACCCAAGCAGCCGAAGATGCATCCTTCGATAATCTTGTCCAGCATCAGCAGACAGTTGCTAACCTGATTCGTCAAAACCCAAATGTCGATGCAGTCAACTCCAATATTGGCGCGGGATCTAGTGCTAGTGGCGGTGGGGCAGCAGTTGCAGCCAATTCCGGCAGTTTGTTCATTCGGTTAAAAGAGCGATCGCAGCGCCAGCTTAGTGCCGATGAAATCATTCAAGAGTTGCGAACCCAACTCGCCACTGTTCCCGGCATCCAAGTATTCTTACAAAATCCCCCAGCGATACCGATTGGCGCTCAACAAAGTACGGGACTTTATCAAGTTGCACTTCAGAGTTCGGATGTCAAGCCCTTACAAGAATATGTTCCCCAACTTGTTCTCAAGATGAAGGAGATGACAGAACTCCAGGATGTCAACAGCGATTTACAGTTTGCTTCCAAAATTCAAATTGACATTGACCGCGATAAAGCCTCAACTTACGGGATTACCGCCCAGACAATTGAAAATACCCTGAGAAGTGCTTATGGCTCTTACCAAGTGTCAACTATCTATGCAGCCACCAATGAGTATCAGGTAATTTTGGAATTAGCGCCCCAGTATCAGCAGGATATCAATGCTCTGTTGACATTGTACGTTAACTCCAGCACTGGAGTAGCAGTACCTCTCAAGACATTCGCCAAACTGTCTCAGGGAGTCAGCCCGTTAATGGTTAATCATAACGGTCGGATGAACGCCGCCACCATTTCCTTTAACCTCGCCCCCGGTGTGTCTTTGGGAAATGCCAACGAAGAGATTCAAAAAGTGATTGATGAGGTGATTCCTGCCAGCATTAGCACCAGCTTTCAGGGTGCAAGCCAGGTATTTCAAAGTTCACTGCCGAGTTTGGGTTTATTGTTAGCGATCGCTATCCTCGTAATTTATCTCATCCTGGGTGTTCTCTACGAAGATTTCATTCACCCAATTACAATTCTTTCTGGTTTGCCATCAGCAGGTTTTGGGGCATTGTTAACGCTGATGATATTCCACGTTGAACTCAACGTTTACTCCTTCATCGGCATAATTTTATTGGTGGGCATCGTTAAGAAAAACGGCATCATGATGGTGGATTTTGCGATCGTTGCCCAGCGAGAAGAATTGAAAAAGCCCTCCGAGGCGATTTATCAAGCGTGTTTGGTGCGCTTCCGCCCGATTATGATGACCACAATGGCAGCATTAATGGGAACCTTGCCCATAGCGATCGGATTTGGGGCTGGTTCGGAATCCCGCCGTCCTCTAGGAATTGCAGTTGTGGGCGGACTGGTATTTTCTCAGATATTAACCCTGTATTTAACCCCTGTGTTCTATATATATATGGAATCATGGCGGAACAAACTCAGTCAAGTTAAGTTCCGGCGAGTGTTTTCATTTACAGGCGGGCGATCGTGATTTTCAATCATCTGAAAACCAAGACTAAATCTGATTTTCTCAATTATGAATTAAACACTTATGTCAGATATTAAAGATGCATTAACCCGAATTCATGACTGGTTTCAAGAAAATCATCCAGCAAAGATTGCATCATTGGCATCAGGTTTAAGTCCATTAGAAATAGATAATGTGTTGAGTACCCTATCTTTTAAAGTATCCAAAGAAGTTCGGGAAATTTATGAATGGTCAAATGGATACCCAATGGATGGCTGTGTAGAAGATGATTGGATATTTTATCCTATGTTTCTTCTAAGTTTAGATTCAGCAGTGTCAGAAGCTCAAACTTGGGTAGAAGAACATGAAGAAATAGCCCTGATGTATAAGTATGCAGGTAAACCTGTCTTGCCAGTCTGTATGTCAGATGTCGAGTTTTTAGCAGTTGTCGCAACGGATGATGAACAAACAACTTCTCCTGTAGTTCATATCTCCGAAATTGCCGAAATTTCGCTACGATACAGCAATTTAACAGCTATGATGTTGACCATAGCAGAATCTTACGAGACTGGGGGATTGTTCATTGGTCGTAATGGTTACATAGAGAAAGATGAGAAAAACTATGCTGCTGCATATCGAAAGTACAACTCAGGAATTACAGACTTAGCTATCGAAAGATTTCTGAAAATCTTTCCTGAAGATTCCTCTTGGCAAACCGTACACCTACTTTATGACGACCTAAATATGATCGATAGCTATCAAATAGAAATCCCGCCAAGTAGCCTGAAAAGTCAAGTAGTTACGACTCTTCTTTATGTGCTGCAAGACGAAAAATATGATTCCGGCTTTTCTGTAGTATTAGTACTTGAACAACTTCGAGCAGTAGATGCATTAATTCAAGTACTTCAACACCCTAACAAATGGGTTCGTAGTAGGTCGGCGTTTGCTTTAGGAAAAATCAAAGCATTTGAGGCTGTAGATTTTGTATCGCAGCTTTTAGAAGATCCAGATCCAGTTGTTCAAGAAGCAGTTCAGGAGGCGTTAGATATGTTTAAAAATCACAGATAGAGTTGTTGCACCTATTACAGATTGATCGAATTCACGTTGAAATTATATTTAGCGATCGCACCGCTACCACATTTCTGGGATAACAAAACCCATGAACCTTTCAGAACCCTTCATCCGTCGTCCAGTCATGACCACCTTGGTCACGATCGGTATTCTCATCTTCGGTCTGATGAGTTATTTCCTCTTACCCATCAGTGCCCTACCCAACGTTGAATATCCTTTTATTTCTGTCTCAGCTAGTCTCCCAGGTGCTACCCCCGAAACAATGGCATCTTCCGTCGCTGCACCTCTAGAAAGACAGTTTACCGAAATTGCCGGACTAAATTCCTTCAATTCCACCAGTTCAACTGGTAGCACCAACATCTCCCTCCAATTTGACTTTAGTCGTAGAGTGGAAGATGCCGCCAAAGATGTGCAAGCAGCCATCTCCGCCGCCGCCGGACAACTACCTGCCGGAATGCCTCACCCCCCCACGTACCGCAAAGTTAACCCCTCTGTCTCACCTGTTATCTACCTCTATATGTATTCTGAGACACAGCCAATCTCCACAGTAGATGAATACGCAGAGGTAACAGTTGGTCAACCCATCTCGATGATTGATGGTGTTGCTCAGGTACAGGTATATGGTCAACAGCAATATGCAGTCCGCGTCCAACTCGATCCGCGAGAGTTGGCATCAAGGGGAATTGGTCTAAGTCAGGTAAAAACTGCCATTCAACAAGGAAATGTCAACTTGCCAACAGGCAGTCTTTCTGGCACTTACAAAAGTTATACGATTCAGGCAAACGGTCAACTTACCGATGCCGTCGGCTATCGCCAGTTGATTGTAACTTATAAGAATGGCGCACCCGTGCGCCTCCAGGATTTGGGGGATGTGATTGACAGCGAACAAAACGTCAAAGTCTCGAATTTGTATAGCGATCAGAAGGTGACAAACCGCCATTCGGTTGTTCTCGCTGTACAGCCACAGCCGGGTGCTAATACTGTAAATATCGTTGATGCCATCCAGGAACTTTTACCGACACTGCGCGAACAAGTTCCCAAATCCATTGAGATGGGGATTATGTACGATCGCTCCCAAACTATCCGCGCCTCTGTCAACGATGTAAAATTTACCTTGGTTCTATCGGTTTGTCTAGTTGTCTTAGTTATTTTCTTATTCTTGCGTGACACAACTGCGACGCTGATTCCTAGTTTGGCGCTACCTGTAGCCATCATTGGCACTTTTGCGGTAATGTATCTGTCGGGCTTTTCCCTAGACAACCTCTCACTCATGGCGTTGACCCTTTCTGTGGGTTTTGTGGTGGATGATGCGATCGTGGTGTTAGAAAATATCGTCCGTTATCGAGAAATGGGCGAATCTCCCCTAAACGCGGCATTGAAGGGATCGAGGGAAATCAGCTTTACCATTTTGTCAATGACACTTTCCCTAGTGGCGGTGTTTATCCCCATCATGTTTATGAGTGGAATAATCGGTAAATTATTTCATGAATTTGCCGTGACGATCGCAGTGGCAATTTTGGTTTCCGGTTTTGTTTCCCTCAGTCTCACCCCAATGTTGTGCAGTCGCTTTTTGCGTTCATCCCATCAGCAAAAGCCAAATTTGGTGTATCGCGTTTCAGAACGAGCATTTGATTCACTACTGCAAGGATATGATTGGACGCTCAAGCCGATTTTAAAATACCGTCTGATGACACTAATCGGTTCTGGTATTTTGCTGATAATGACTGTATATTTGTTCGTCATCGTTCCCAAAGGCTTTATTCCCACCGAAGACACCGGACAACTGATGGGAAACACAAAAGCAGCGCAAGATATTTCTTTTGATGATATGCGTCGTCACCAACAAAAGGTTGTCGATATCATTCGTCAAGACCCCAACATAGAAGCAGTTGATTCCATTGTGGGCGCAAGCGGCCCTAACGCCTCCGTGAATTCCGGGCGAATTACAATTCGGCTCAAGCCACGTTCTAAACGGAAACTCAGCGCTGACGAAATCATTCAAGAGTTAACCCCCAAGTTAAGGCGTGTGGTTGGACTTAAGACATTCCTCCGCTCTCCGCCAGCTATTCCCATCGGTGGACAACAAACCAATTCTACTTATCAGTTCACGTTGCAGAGTTTAAATCTGCAAGACTTACGCCAATACGTTCCGAAACTTGTAGATAAAGTCAAAACTCTACCAGGACTCCGGGACGTTGACAGCGATTTACAACTCAGCACTCCCCAAATCCAAGTCCAAATCGACCACAATAAAGCTGCAACCCTTGGCATTACCGCCGAACTGGTTCAACAAACCCTCAGCGCCGCTTATGGTTCTAGCCAGGTTTCTACTATCTATACCCCAAATGACCAATTTTATGTAATCTTAGAAGTTAAACCGGAGTTTCAACGAGATCCCAGCGCCTTATCGATGCTCTATGTGCAATCAAGTACAGGGAAACTTGTTCCCCTGAGTGCGATCGCAAATATCACCCAAAATGTCGGCCCCCTCACTGTCGCTCACGTTGCTCAACTCCCTTCTTCAACGATATCTTTTGACACCCTCCCAGGAACGTCTCTCAGTCAAGCTACAGATGCCATCAAGCAAGCAGCCAGTGAGATACTACCTTCAACAATTACCACCAGTTTTCAGGGTTCAGCCCAAACCTTTCAACAGTCTTTCAACGATTTAGGCGTGTTGTTGTTGGTGTCTATTTTAGTCATCTACCTAATTCTCGGTATCCTCTATGAGGATTTTATTCACCCAATTACCATTCTTTCCGGTTTACCTTCGGCGGGTTTTGGCGCATTACTGACGCTGCTAATTTTCCAGGTTGATTTAAACCTTTACTCTTTCATCGGCATTATTCTGCTAGTGGGTATCGTCAAGAAAAACGGGATTATGTTGGTGGATTTTGCCATTGAAGCGCAACGCAAGGAAGGTAAAAATTCCTTTGATGCCATCTATGCCGCTTGCTTGGTTCGCTTCCGGCCGATTATGATGACAACGATGGCAGCTTTAATTGGCACACTCCCCATTGCGTTGGGCACAGGAGTCGGTTCAGAAGCGCGTCGTCCTTTGGGGATTGCGATCGTTGGTGGATTGCTGTTCTCTCAGATATTAACTCTCTATCTGACTCCGGTATTTTTTATTTACATGGAAGCATTGCGGAAAAAGCTTGGACAACCGAAGTCTTACCGCTTTTTCTTCAAAACATAGCAAGGGAAATTAGCCCCTCTAATACTCACCGACATCCTACCTCGGAATTCATTCCGAGGTGGGATAGAAAGTAGTTCGAGATTTATTAATAAATATATGGCTGCGGAAAGACTTGTGTGTAAACTGTAGTCTTACTAGCCTGGAAAATGCTATGTGACTCAATTGCAAACTGATAATCTCAGTAAAGGATTGGATCGGAAAGTCAATCAGGTATGTAATCTGAATGCTAGCCCTGAATTTATGAGTGCTAACGAAATATCTCTTCGACCTGCTCAAGAAACAGATGCCTGGGTGCTGAGTGCAATTCATATTGCTGCTATTAAAGCTCTACCTGCAACTTTCTACACCGAAAAAGAACTTTTAGTTTGGCGTAATTACCGCGAAAAACCTGATGGTTCAAATATCTTAAAAAGTATCAAAGTGGAGACTTGCTGGGTTGCAATTGAGGGAGATGCTGTCATAGGTTTTGCTAGTTTTATAGTTGATGAACTTATCGGGCTGTATGTCCATCCTAAATATCAAGGTAAAGGAGTTGGGCGGGCTTTAGTTCAACATTTTTGCGATGAAGCAATTGAGCAAGGCATAGATAAGGTAATTACAACAGCTAGTCTTTATGCTGAAGGATTTTATTTACGGCTGGGATTTACTGCCATCCAAAGGGCACCTCATTATTTAGGAAGTGGGGTATTTGTCCCAGTTACTAAAATGAGTAAAATATTAGCTAAAGTACCAAAGGAAATTTGAGCCGATACAATATTTTCACTAACTTTAAAAATGCTGGTATCAAGATTAATTTTTACCCAAGTTGCGATCGCTTTCTTTACATAACTTATGATGTAAGTAAGTACTTGCCAGCATAAATGAATAAAACTATCCGTTCATCAACTCTTACCCGTACACGTTTGATAGAAGCCGCTTCGCAGGTATTTGCTAGCTTAGGTGTTCAAGGAGCAACTACCCGTGAAATAGCTCGTGTTGCTGATGTGAATGAGGTCACTTTGTTTCGCCATTTTGCTAGTAAAGAACAACTTTTGGGAGCAGTCATCAAAAATGCCTTTGCACTCCAGACGGAAGCCCTTGCACACCCTGAAGCGTGGACCCAGGATTTAAAAATTGATTTAAGACAGTATGCCAATCTTTACAATACTATGCTAGAGGCACAAGAAGACTTAATTCGTACCTTTATTGGAGAAGCGAAACGTCATCCAGAGGCGGCCAAACAAGTTATTCAAGAAGCTGCCAAGCCTTTAAGAGAAAAGCTGGTAGCTTACCTGCAATCGGGTCAGATACGAGGCATTGTCAGAGCAGACCTCGATCCATTTCCAGCAGTCGATATGTTTACAGGAATGCTGTTAGCTGGAATGCTATGCCGTAGTGCAAAATTCAATCAAGACAGCTATAGCTGTGAAGACTATATAGAAACCTGTGTAGAGATTTTTGTACGCGGTATCAGTGCAATTACCCTCTGAGTTAGTTGTCAATGCGGCTGTAATCATCCCGACTATCTAACTCTCTGCCTTTATTGCCATGATTGAAATTCATCAACGGCGCTACGAATTAAGGAAGTTATTTGAGCGCGACGGGTTTCAAAGTTGGCGGCGATGTAAATCAGTAAAATTCCGACTAGCAAACCAACAACCCATTTTAAAAATGAGTACTGCAAGCTGAAAATTACCGATTGATAGATTGTAGTGATTAGAAAAGCGGCTGTACCAATGTAGAGAAAAGCTCGCACTCGCAAAGCTAATCCGGCAAAAATGGCGATGAGGCTTAAAACTCCAGGTATCCAGGCTGTATTTTGATGAAATAAAGTTGCCCACCCACAAATTAAGCCACTACCTAGTACTCTCAGAAAATGGCGGGCTGTTTTGTACTCTGGTAGTCTGAGTTGGGTATCGACTTGAGCAATATAAAGCAGTGATAACCCAATTGGCGTTACATACCATAAAACATCAGTCAGGCGTAAGGAATCAAACCAACGGAAAAGTGCCCAATCAATCAATGCCACACTGATATAGGTAAAACGGATGTTTTCACCCACTTTTGCGAGAAAAATGTAAAATCCAGCTGCGAGTACTAAGGTAATGGGGTAAGTTTGCAGTCTGGTTTCCCATAAAATTATCAGTGGTATGATGTAGGCGGCTTGCTGCCAAGGTCTTTTAGACCAACCCCAATTTTCCCAAGGTAGAATGTACAGAAAATAGGCTACCACACAGGCGATCGCACCGTTCCAAGGAACCAACGGCCCAGCCCAAAATTTTCCTACAGCTGTCTCCCGCCAATAAACTCTCATGCCGGCTACCTCTAATAAGCCAAGGTAAACCCACATTTCGGCTATTGTGATTCCTCCCAAGATGCTGGGGGAAGTGCGCGAATTTCGTCCCTGAAAGATGGCATAGCGAATCAAAAATCCCCCTGTTGCCAATCCCACCAAACGGTTAACTCCAATAGGAAGCGGAATCGCAGCCATTAATAAGCAGCTACTCCAAACCCAATGAATATGGGCAATTCCTTTTAGTTCTTGGGGAGTTAGGCGTAAGTAGCTGACAAGCCTTGGCGACAGAATGCGGTAAGCATACATGATACTGGCACCAAGGGCAGACATAGCAATTAATCCATCACCTAATGCTCCTCCTGAAGCTTGTGACATTTGATAGAACAAAAGTTCATAGGCAGAAATGGATACGCCAATAATTCCTAAGTACAGCAGGGGTTTAAAGTTCTCGCGCCGTCGCCCCACGCCAATGATAATAAAAGCTACACCCAAGGAATACAAACCAGTCCACTCGGTGAAGGTGTTCAAACGCAGTAATACGCTGAATGCACCATAAATTAAGGGCAAAATATGAAAACTGCTAGGAACCCTTTCTAATTGGTATCTTCGTCGCCACCACTCTCCGAAAAGTTGAGCGATTAAACCCAAGGCTATGTTAGCAATCGCAATTTTAACAGTTGAGCGTTCCCCAAATCCCAACACCTGGGCAGTCAACAATTCCAATGACCAACCAATAGCATAAAATGCCCAATTTGTCGGTTGTCGCCAACTGCGATAAATAATGGCTGCCAAGGTGATTGCAGTGGCAGCTATATACAAAAATCCTGAAGATAGAAACCCTGAGTAAATCAATATTGAGTGCAGTGTCAAACTGAACAACTCAAAACCACATAATGCGATCGCCCATCGATCGCTAGCGGCTGCATAGATAACTCCTAATTCGTTACCGCGTCGGCTCAAAGCTGTCCGCGCTAACCATAGACTTAGAGTTGCGATCGCTCCGACGACAAACCAACCTCCTAGCGCAAGGCGAGGTAAACCAGGTACACCCGTCCACAGCAGCGCTACTATGAAACTCAGAGCAAATCCTTCTGTAATTACCGCAGATATTTGGTTTCGCAAATAGCGTGTATTGGCGAACATCAGTCCCGCACCTACTGCCAAACCAATTAATCTAATTCCTGGTAGCTGTAAAGTTAGTAGCTGGGCGACTCCCACAGCTAAGACACTCAAGTAGCGGGTAGTAGTCCGTCGCTCGATAATTGTGCAATTGGCAACACCCGTGAGAGCTATGGGCGTAACTAGCCATAAGGCTCCCAAATAAGCTTGGCTATCAGCTATACCATGCCAAGATGACTCTGCGTTCATCCACAATAGGAAAAAACTCGCGGCGGCTAATCCTAAACCCACATCCCATGCACTACGTTGCCATAGTCCTTCTTCCACGCTAAATCGCCATTCTGCAACCATCAAAGCTAATAAAATACTTGCCCAGACTTGTTGACTCAGGTTTGGTGCCAGCCAATTAATGGTAGAGCAAAATGTCAGCACTCCCATGATGTGAGTTAGATATACCAGGGGAAGGGATGAGGGGGAACGGCGTTGAGTAATCAATGCCAGAGTGATGGTGGAAAATAGCAGATTTAGCGATCGCAATGCGGGATTTACTATGGCGATCGTTGTTAAAAAAGCTCCAAGTAAGAGGGTTAACAGTTCGCCAAACTTAGCTAATTCTTGCTTTTGGGTGCGATGTAGGCTATCTGTTAGCGCCACCATCAAAATTATGTAGGGAAATAAAGCTACACCCAGCAAAGCCGAGGGTTGATTTTGAGAATTTGTGAGTTGAGTGCCAGTTGCGATCGCTAATTTCTGTAAGCTATCAGGTACTAATCGCCAACCTAGCCAAACTGTCTGTAAGCCAATAACAAAAACCGCAGCGAAATCAAGCCTTAAACTGTACCGCCGCAAGCGACTTCCCAGAAAGCATAAACCCAAACCACTGACAGCTATGGCTTGCCAAGGATAATTTATTACCGAAACCAGCCAACCCAAGAAGAGTAGAATACCACCAAGTTTTTCCCAGAGGAAGAGAGATGAGGGGAATGGGGGAGATGGGGAGAATATTAGAGTTACATCCTCTGCTCCCCCTGCCGCCTGCTCTCTGCTCTCTCCCCTCTCCTCTGCTAACCAAGTGACTAGCCAGCCACAAATGCCGATCGCTAAACCTAATTGCGTTACATCTACCCCAGCAACAAAAATCGCCCGCACTAGCAGCACTATTAGAGCATAAATAATCACAGAGGCAGGTAAGTTAATACTTAACCGCCGGCGATCGCTTCTATCTCCTTGACGTTGGTAAAGATTGTGATAAATGCTAATGATGGTTGTGCCGATCGTTGCTACATAAATGGCAATTAAGGGAAATCCTTTTAATTGCCAACCCCAATGCAGATAACTCAGCCCCAGAATATTTGCAAGAGGTAATTTGCCAGGATGTAAATCGGGAAAAATAGTCCGATTTTTGGAGAGTAAAACAGTTATAGCTGTGAGAGTAGGCCAGGCGATCGCAACTACAATCCAATCCACAGGATTTTGCCACAACTTAAAGCTATCCATTGCCCAAAAGTTCACTGGAACTAACAAAAGAGTGGCAATCAGTAAAGTTTGAGCCGTCAATCTCAGGTTGTTTTGCCTAGTTGCCCAGAAGCTTAACCCCCAAAAACTCAAAGTATAAGCAAATAAAACTCCATACTGTCCAGAAGCAGGAAACTTTGCCCACTGACTCGCAGCCAGTACCCCAGATGATACTACTACCAGGAATACTCCTAAAAAAAGCAGCCACCGGACACTCAATTCTGCCCCCAAGGACTGCAATATTCTACTGAGAAAGTTGGGTTCAGTTGGTTTTTGTTGCGTTTGTCTGCGGCTACTAGATTGTAAAGCTGCTACAGGCAGCTGCTGCACGGGATCGGGAGTTATAAAAACTACCTTTGTTTGAGCTTCAGACTGGGGTTGCAACACCACCGTACACACCAGAAACTCTCGACATAGCTCCTTAACTTGGGTATCGGATATCAAACCTAAACGCAGCCATATATCTAGTCCTTCTAGTAACTGAGGATGTGAGTCTGGCAGTCTGATTTCAAATTTTAGCGGGCGCTCAAGGGGCGATGACATAAATGGCAGGAGTATAAGTATATACTTTAATATGATTTTAATTAAAGTATATTTTGGCTGTAATCGTGCCACTTATTAGGCTAATAGATATTAATTTTTAACTCCTATAGGACTCAGATTTTATTTTTGAAATACATGTAGGGTACGTTATGCCAAAGGCTAAGGCACCACTTGCCAGTTGGAGAGAATTAATTCATCAATTGACTATTAAGTAGGTAGACATAATTAAATATAAAATAAACTCCTAGTTTGTAGTGAGCGATTTATCGCTCAGAGCAAGGATTATCAGGACTAAAGTCCTTACTACAAACAATAAATTTATTTATGCCTAGATACTTATTACTCTCAATGATTTGGTAACAAAAGCTTTTTCCTGTAATGCCACAAAAGAAGGGAAGTTACTGCCTCCCTTCTACTCTTTATCGAGCTAGTGTATTAAGTGCTAATCTCTTAACTGAGAGTGATTGATTATCGATAGTCATACTCATGTCTAGAGCGCCACTCCCGTTTCTCATGTTCTCTACGTAGCCATTCACGGCGCTCGCGTTCTTCCCGTTCTCTACGTAGCAATACTAGCCTCCTTTGTTCTCGTTCGCGCCATTCATGTTGGTGATTGTTTCCCAAAATTACTTCTACTTGAGCAGATGCCCGCTCTGCTAAAACACTCGAAGTTAGCAAAACGCCTAACAAACAAGATGAAAGAATTCTTTTCATGTTCATAAAGACATACCTTTGATTGAACCAGAAATCTATAGCTTTAGACTTTTTACTTTCACAAAAGGTTCAATTCGGGGAGACACTTCCAAATAATCCTAGTCGTATTCTTAATTGCTCGTTGTGTGCTGTTGTTCTGGATTGTACTTCTATATATATTCAGAAATTATCCGTTTTAGCTCTTTGAGAGAATTCATTTTGAGCAATTTTTGCCTATGCCCAAACTTCTAACCTATTTGAACCTTTTTTCCATTCATCCGGTCTAATAAATACAAGCAACGAAACGGATAGAGGAGAATGCCTCAGGTGTTAGTTGTGCCAGCCAAGGTTTCAAAAGCAAATCAATTGATTGGTGAATCAGAAAGCGAATCTGACAGTTATCTAGTAGAGCAGTGCCTGCGGGGTGATACCCAAAGCTACGGTCAGCTTTACCGTCGCCATCAGCAAAGAGTGAGGTCAATCCTCTACAAACTTTGTACTCCTGCCAGCCTGGATGATGTGGTGCAGGAAGTGTTTTTGCAAGCCTGGAAAGGATTGCCCAAGTTCCGCCAAACAGCAAAATTTTCCACCTGGCTGTACCGAATTGCTTGGAATGTGGCTAGCGACCAGCGACAGGCAGATGTTAAAAGGCGGACTCAATTACAGATTCTGAGTGAAAAAACTCCTACCCAACAGGAAGCCCCAGAGTTAATGAATCTGCATTATCAAGACCTTGTGCAACGGGGACTAGCAAACCTAAGTTTTGACCATCGCACAATATTGGTTTTGCATGATTTAGAAGAAGTACCTCAAAAAGAGGTAGCACAAATCCTAGATATTCCCTTGGGAACAGTCAAATCACGCCTATTCCATGCTCGTGCTGCGATGCGTCAATTTTTCCAAAACCAAGGAGTACAGCTATGACTCAGCCACCCGATGATGATTCTGACCTAATTAATTTTCTGTGCCAACATCGCCCAGAAGTTCCGCCAGCTTCACCTGATTTAGAACAACAAATTTTACAACAGGTAAAAGCTTCCCCTTTGCCACCCTTACGCCACTATTCAAGGTTGAGGTTAGTTTTGCCTGCTCTCGCTGCTGGATTAGTAGCTGCTATAGTTGGCTACCGTGCCTTTATACCAGTTCAACCGAGTCCAGCTGAACTTGCTACATTGCAAAATTTTATTGAAAGCAATTGGCAAGATACAGTCAGTAACGAACATCTGGAAAGTGATGTATGGCATTTTACAGACTTAGATACTGAATAGGAGATCGCTTTGATGTTAATTCGTCGTGTTTCCATTTTGGCGGTGGCAATGATTGCCCTTGGTAGCACTATTGCTCTGGCCAAGCCAACTTTGCTTTCACGCCAAGTCATTGCCCAAACTCCCACAAATCTATCTCGCCCAAATCGTGCTAAATCAGGGGGATGGCTCAAGGATTTGAATTTGACATCCCAGCAACTACAACAGATTAAGGAAATTCGTCGTCAATCTAAACAGCAGATAGCCCAAAAATCACAGGAGATACGTCAAGGGCAACAGCAATTACATGACTTAATAGCAGGGACTACAGCTACTAAAGAGCAAGTGCGGGATAAATATAACCAAATTAAGCTTGTGAAGCAGCAGCTTGCTGATATTCAGTTTGAAAATACCCTTGCTATTCGGGAAATTTTGAACCCAGAGCAACGGCAGAAATTTGCCGATCGCATGTATAAGAAAAATCCTCCAGCACAGCACAATTAACTCTATGCTTGTAAAGCCTAAATATTGGGTGTTGTTGTTGTTGATCTTGCTGGGGTCAATTCCTCCCAGTAATGCAGCCTCCACAACTGTTGACCCAAAAGTATTACATATAATTAATCGCCTCAGCTTTGGCCCTCGTCCGGGAGATGTACAAAGAGTGGAATCTATAGGTGTAGAGCGATACATTCAGGAGCAACTCTCACCCGAATCGATTCCCGAACCAGAAAGTCTCACCAGCCAACTAAAGCAGCTAGATACTCTCCAATTGAATCCGGTGGAACTTTTAGAACATGGTACAACTAATCTCCCAGGACAAAAACCCACCCAGTTAGAAAGAAAAGCTGCCAACCAATGGGCTAAACAGGTGCTAGCTCAGGCAGTCCAGGCGCGATTATTAAAGGCAACTAGCAGTCAGCAACAACTCCAGGAAGTGATGGTGGACTTTTGGTATAACCATTTTAATGTGGATGCTGCTAAAGGACGCGATCGCCTCTGGGTGGGAGCTTATGAACAACAAGCGATTCGACCTTACGCTTTGGGTCGCTTTCGTGACCTGTTAGGGGCAACAGCTCGTCATCCAGCCATGCAGTATTATCTAGACAACTTCCAAAATCGGGCTGACAGCCGCCCCGATGCCCAAGGTAATATTCGAGGTTTAAATGAGAACTATGCCCGCGAACTGATGGAACTACACACTCTCGGCGTAGATGGAGGTTATACTCAGCAAGATGTGATTGCTCTGGCGCGGATTTTAAGTGGTTGGGGTTTCAGTCGTCCCAGTCAGCAAACAGATAATCCTTTCGGATTTTACTTCAATCCAAAGCGTCATGATTTTAGCGACAAAGTTTTCCTGGGACACACAATTAAAAGCGGTGGTGAAGCCCAAGGGGAGGAAGCTTTAGATATTTTGGCTCGAAGTCCGGTGACTGCACATCACATTAGCTATCAGATAGCTCAATATTTTGTCAGCGATGTTCCCCCAACTTCTCTAGTAAACAATCTCACACAACGTTATCTTGCCACTGATGGCAATATTCGTGAGCTTCTTAACACCCTATTCCACAGCCGGGAATTCTGGGATGCCAAAAACTTTAATGCCAAGTTTAAAACCCCCTATCAATTCGCTATCTCGGCGGTGCGAGCCACAGGTGTCGAAGTGCAGAATACAAAACCAATCTCCAATCTGCTGCAACAGTTGGGAATGCCCCTATATGGTTGCCAAACTCCAGACGGTTACAAAAACACAGCAGATGTGTGGTTAAATCCTGATGCCATGAACCGCCGCCTGAGTTTTGCTTCAGCGATCGCTAATGGAAATTTACCCTTATCAACTGTCCCCACAAATCTGCAACAGTGGGAGAAAATCGGCCAAAAGTCTCCCAATATTCCTGTAGATGCTTGGCAACTAACCAATACATTGGGAAATTCTTTGTCAATGAAAACACAGAAGGCGATCGCTTCTAGTTCCCCTCAAATTCATAGTGCTTTAATTTTGGGAAGTCCAGAATTTATGCGTCGTTAGGGACTCTTTCTTTGCGGTTCGTTCCTCATAAACTTTGGCGCATCTTCATACAAAATTGGTATCAATAATTTTAATTATGAAAAGACGTGACTTCCTAATCCAAAGTGGAATTTTTTCAGCTGCTGCAATTTCAGCCGTAAGCAGCAATGCTTGGATAGCTAGATCCGCTACCCAAAATAGTGACCAGAAGCGCTTGATTGTAATTTTTCTCCGGGGAGCAGTAGACGGTTTAAACATCGTCGTTCCTTACTCAGAGACAGCTTACTATCAAGCTCGACCGCAAATTGCTATCCCCCAACCAGGGAAGGAAGGGGGAGTAATAGATTTAGATGGACGCTTTGGCTTGCATCCAGCATTAGCTTCTTTGATGCCTTTCTGGCAGCAGAACAGTTTGGCATTTGTTCATGCCTGTGGTTCTCCCGATCCAACTCGCTCTCACTTTGATGCTCAACAATACATGGAAAACGCTACCCCTGGTGACAAACATACTCAGGATGGTTGGATGAATCGTTTACTAGGGGTGATTTCTCAAAAAACACCCATCCAGGCAGTAAGTGTCGGAGAAACAACACCCTGGATTTTTTCTGGACGGATGCCTGTAGCTAACATCGCATCCGGGAGAAATGCTAACAGACCTCTGCCAATAGATCGTCCTCAATTAGCAGCAGCATTTGACCAACTTTATAGCGGTAATGATGCCTTAAGTCAGACCTATCGCCAAGGACGAATGGCGCGTCAGGCCATCATGAATGACCTAGATAATGAAATGAAAATGGCAAATAATGGTGCGCCTTCACCTGATGGCTTCGCCAGCGATGCCCAACGATTAGCACAATTAATGCTCAAAGATCCCAGAATTGAGTTAGGGTTTATGGCTTTGGGGGGTTGGGATACTCATGTCAATCAAGGTAGCACTCAAGGACAGTTAGCTCGGAACTTAAAAAAATTGGGTTCAGGTTTGACAGCTTTGGTCAAAGGTTTGGGAAGCGTTTACCAGAATACGACAATTGTCGTAATGTCCGAGTTTGGTCGTACAGTTAAGCAAAATGATAACGGTGGTACTGACCACGGTCATGGGAATGTCATGTGGGTTTTGGGCGGTAAAATTCGCGGTGGTAAAGTTTATGGTGAATGGCCTGGTCTATCTACAGCCCAACTTTATCAAGGTAGAGACTTGGCTATTACCACTGATTTTCGGGATGTTATCTCTGCTGTGTTGTCAGATCATCTACATGTCAATGAAGCAAAATTAAATCAAGTATTGCCAAATTACGCCTCTACTCAGAAAGTAGGATTAATTTCCACTTAGTACCAATTGCCGAAATTGTCTCTGCAACTATTTTCCAAGTCAGTGCGCCCTTGCGGTTCCCCAACTTGTAGCAACTGGCATAACACAGAGAGAACAAAGAGATTTTACAAGTCACATTGAAATTATCAGAATGTATTCAGTTAGCTTATATCCAATAAAAGAAATCAAAATGCTGTCTTGAAGCAATTGTAGGAATTTTGCTTCAAACTAAAAATATAGTAAACACCAATTTTGAAATAAGGGCGATCGCACATGAGTTTAATCGATGGTATATTCCTGACCCTGCTAAATACTGTTGCTTGCCTTGCACTGCCTAAATTCCTAGTAATTATGTCTGCGAAAAGCCAAAATACTGCAACCTCCGAATCCAACTCTGAAATTGCTAGTTTTTCGTAATATAAGCTGATTGTCTATAGATATCGCCTTGATGAGGAGAAAATTTAGTTATTGGTGCAAGGCGATATTTTAAGGAAAGTTATACACACTTTGTTTTAGGAAAAGAATGAGTGTATATATTTTACCAAAAATAAAATCTATAGAGAAAAAACTGGTGTACATTACAACTAAAACTCGACAATAGAGGAGAAGTTATATTATTACTACATTAATAGATTTTATATGAACTTCAGTTGATTTTATTCATGCAGAATTTCGTTTTTTAATCAAAAACTAGAGTTTTGTTATTTACTATTTATTTGTTTTTACCGGAGTTATTTTAGGTCTGACGATAATTATAAATCCGATCAAAGTAAAAACTAACATTTGCCAAGTCACTAAATTCCAGCCACCAAGATTCCAGCATAATAGACCAATGCTAGTACCGACAGCACCGCCGATAAAATAGGTAGTCATGTAAACTGTGTTGATGCGACTATTCGATTGAGCGTCAAGGGTGTATATCCTTGCGACATTGGTGACTTGAATTGCCTGTACACCTATATCTAGTAACAGTACAGCAACAGCGATCGCGATCGCTGAACTAGAAGCAATTTTAGCAATTACTAAACTTACAATCACCAGCGATACAGCAATAGTCAAGGAACGTTGCGAGTTACCTCGATCGGCTAGTTTACCAAAAACTGGTGCCATCAATGCACCTACGATCGCCACAAAGCCGTACATCCCAATTGTGTCAGATTCAAAATTAAAAGGCGCTCCGCTTAAATGAAAAGTCAGCGTTGTCCAAAATGAGCAAAATACACCAAACAATAACCCACCAATTAAAGAAGCTTCTCTTAATAATGAAAAACGTTTTAATTGTTCAAGTGTTGATTTCAATAATTCCAAATAATAACCATCAAAATCATTTTTGACATTCGGCAAATATATTTTGAGCAATCCACTAACAATTAAAATCATTACTGCTGAAAATCCGTATACATAACGCCAACCCAACCATTCAGCAATATATCCACTAAAAACCCTGGCTCCTAAAACTCCAATCAATATACCAGTAAAAATGTTGCCTACAGTTTGTCCTGTAGTTACTCTATCTATGCTTGCTGCTAAGGGAAGAATAACTTGGGCTGAGACTGTCACAATCCCAATTGCGACGCTCAATATCCAAACTTCGACGATGTTTTGTGAAAATGTCATGAGCATCAACAAACAGAACAAACATCCCAGTAAGGAAAGAATTAATTTTTTCTTGTTAATTTTATCGCCCAAAGGGATTAAAAAGAAAAGCCCAAAACCGTAACCAACTTGCGTAAGCACAGATATGCTACCCGCTTCGCCTTCACTGACTCCAAAAGAAGACGCAATATCTTTGAGGATTGGCTGATTATAATAAACGTTAGCAACACAGACACCAGCTGCGATCGCCATAATCAGTACCTGGACTTTAGTTAATCGCTTATTTGAGATTTGTTTTTCCATTAAACCTAAAATTTATACAGGAAAAAAATGGTTTACATTACAGCTAAAACCAGGTAATAGCGGAGAAATTATATTATCACTACTAAATAAGGTGGCTACCAAGCTAAGTTGACTTTGTTCGCGTCGATAGACCTCTAGTTTACGCGATCGCCAATCAGCAATCCAATATTCTTTTACTCCTCTGGAAGAATAAAGTTTAAGTTTAGCTTCTTTATCTCGTCTTAGGTCTTCGTTGCTAGCAGACAATACTTCGACTACTAAATCTGGTGCGCCAGTTAAATGTCCCGCTTCATCCAATGTAAGCGCCAAGGTTTCTTTAGTAGCCCAAACTACATCGGGAATCACATTATCTGATTCTGAAAATAAAACGCCAGGGTTGATTACAGCTTCTCCTAAACTAGTAGACTCCGACCAAACATCTAGTTGTCGAAAAATCTTGCCACAAGTTTGCTGATGTTTAAAGTGAGGTGCCCTGGTCATAAATAATTCTCCATCAACTATCTCGTAGCGCGTCCCTTCGTTTTCCGGGAACAATTCTACATCATGAATTGTCCAGCGTACTCCTGTATTAAGGGTCTGACTCATGGGCTAACTCCTTTAATCTTGCTCTTGTATTTTAATCATAAAAGGATATTTGAAAATTCACAAAGTATACTAGACGGGACTATTTTTTCTAGACGGAAACCGCCCAGAAAGGCTTAGACATCTTATATTCATATTAAATAAATTGTCAGTAGAAGCATATTCCTTAGTCTAGTAGATGCAGATGGTAACGAACTAGAGGAATACAAGGTAAGTTTACCAAGTTGGCTAAGACCAGAGATATTTACAAAGGCTTCAATGGTCAACCTATTATTTTTAAGGATTAATTATGGCTACAGATTTCATTAAGCTAACTGATTTACTTAATCAATCATAATTACTTTTAAAGCAAATCAAACAGTATCCAGACTACAAAAAGGTAAAATATTCACCAGATTTTAGAGTTACAGACGCGATTGCAGCTTTAGAAGAACTACAAACAGAGATACAAGAATGAAACCAGGGTACATTTATTTAATTCATAGTGTAGGTACATATAGATACAAAATAGGGCTAACTGTAGCACCACGGACACCAGAGGATAGATTAAAAGAACTGAATAGCCGTCAAAGTCCCTACCCATTGAAACTCATTCATTATGTGTTTGTTGCTGACGTTTACAAAGTAGAGAAAGAAATTCATCAAGCTTGTAAGTCATTTAATGTTTATAGGGAGTGGTTTGAATTTCAAAAGAACGCATATTTGCAACAAGTTATTCAGTTAATGGAGCGTAGTAATGTAGCGCAAAAACCAAATAAGAATTCTCAGAGTTACGGTCAACATCAGAATAAAATAAATCTTTCTTTGCCTATAATTCCTAGAGATATTGAACGTACAAGTCAAGAGAGAGAGGAAATCCCAAAATATTTAATATCCAGACGATATGAACCCAACAATCGTTTGAGACAAGGCATAGTCGGGGAGAAAAACAAGAATAAGAAAATTAAGAAAAGGAAACCTACTGTTTTAGGTAAAGTTTTCAATAATAATTTTTTATTTTTAGTAGCAATAGTCATTTGTATTATTTTATTTTTATATGTTGTGAGTATATTGATTTAAAAGGGTGCGATGGCGTAACCGCCCTTTCCGGTGGCGATCGCAGCAATTAACATAGTTTTCACTGAAGCTAAAACCCTGGCGAATAGAATTCGCGGCTATACAGACAAAACCCACCTTCGTGGGTTTAAAATCTTGACTTTCTCTTAGTCCACGAAGGTGGACTTTGCTTTTGTAGCCGCGAATTCTATTCGCCCTATACTTTGAAAACATCCTCTAACATTTAATTTTTATTTACGATTTTCACGCCGCCACTTACTCCGCACTAAGCGAATTTCATCAAAAGTATAGCTTTCACCTAGTTGTTCTTTGATGGGAGTGAGGGAAATATCACCAAGTACTTCTAAAACTTGCCAAATTTTTTGTTGATGTTCTAGAGGCATTAATTGATTTAAATCAACTGGCTGATGTTTCTCAATTAGTTTTTCTAGATGATTGCTAACTGTTGCCGGACTCAGGTTGCGTTTTTGGGCAATTTGAGCGATATTTAAACCTTGTTGATGTAATTGTAATGTCTGTAATTCGGTGTAAGAAGATGAGTTGGGAGAAGATACAGAAGTGGGAGTAACAGATTTATTTTGCAAACCTTTTTCTTGGCGGTAGGCGCGAATTTCTGTAATAAACTTTTCGCCATATTGAGCAAGTTTGTGACTACCTACACCAGAAAGTTTGGCAAATTCAGCTAAGTTTTGAGGTTGTACCTGTACCATCAATTTTAAAGTGGAATCGTGAAAGATGACGTAAGGTGGTACAGATTGCTCATCAGCTAATTGTTTACGTAGCGATCGCAACTTCTGTAATAATATCTCTGCAACTTCTGCTTTTTCACTCCCCTGTTCCCAGCTAATTTTTTGGACTGTGGTTACAGCTAGCGAAACTGTGCGCTGTTTTCGCATTACTTCCCAACTTGAGGCATTTAGTTTTAAAACTGAGTAACCATCGCTAGTTTGTTCTATTAACCCTTGATGTAAAAGCGATCGCCCCAACATTCGCCATTCATCTACAGTTCTATCTTTACCAATACCATAAGTAGAAAGTTTATCGTGTTCGTACTGAAGAATTTTGTCTTTTTTTGCCCCCCGTAACACATCAATTATATGTAGCATCCCAAACCTTTCTTTGCAACGCGCTACACAAGATAGAAACTTCATGGCTTCAATTGTCCAATCTTGCATGGGTTTGGGATGGCGGCAATTGTCACAGTTACCGCAATTCCCAGGAAACCTTTCGCCAAAATAGCCTAGTTGAATCGTTCGCCGACAATCAGTGCCTTCAGCGTAATCGATCATTTGTCGCAGTTGTTGTTTGGCAATCAACTGTTCTTGAGGATCGGTTTTTTGATCGATACTCCATTCAATTGTTTTAACATCACCAAAGCTGAAAAAGATTGTACACCGAGATGGTTCTCCATCTCTACCTGCTCGACCCGATTCTTGATAATAACCTTCTATATTTCTGGGCATATCAAAGTGAACTACTAGCCGCACATCGGGTTTATTAATTCCCATACCAAAGGCGACTGTTGCCACCATCACCCGGACATCATCTCGAATAAATCGCGTTTGATTACTACTACGTTCTTCATCACTTAATCCGGCGTGATAAGGTAGAACAACAACCTTATCATTTTGCAGTTTAAAAGTGAGTTCATCAACTTTTTTCCGAGTTAAAGAATAAATAATTGTCGAACCTTCAGTTTCTCGTATTAGTTCTAATAATTCAGCGTAAGCATATTTAGTTTTAGGACGAACTTCGTAATAAAGATTTTCACGATTAAAACTGGCAAGATGGATGCTTGGTTGCTTTAGCCCTAATTGTTGAATAATATCACTACGGACGCGATCGGTTGCTGTGGCAGTGAGGGCGACGGTAGGAACATCAGGATAGCGTTTCCGCAGAGATTTTAACTGGCGATATTCTGGGCGAAAATCGTGTCCCCATTCCGAAACGCAGTGCGCTTCATCAATAGCAAAGCTAGAAATACCGATTTTTTCTTTAACTAAATCGATAAATGGGAGAAACCTTTCACTGAGGAGACGTTCCGGGGCGACGTAGAGTAATTTTACTTTACCGTTAAGGATGGCTTCTTCCCGCGATCGCACTTGGTAAGCATTCAAGCTGCTATTGAGAAATGTGGCGTTAATATTATTATTTCGCAGTGCTTCTACTTGATCTTGCATCAAAGCAATTAACGGCGACACTACCACAGTTAGTCCATTTTTTAACAACGCTGGTAGCTGAAAACACAAAGATTTTCCCCCACCAGTCGGCATCACAACCATTAAATCTCGATTTTGCAGCGCATCTTCGATAATTTGCCGTTGTCCGGGGCGGAATTGGTCGTAACCGAAGTGATATTTTAGCGCTTGTTCGAGATGGGGATACTGAAGCATAGCGATCGCTTTTTCAGGGGATGTCTGCGTGAGTAGTTATTAAAGATATCAGCATTTTAACTCACATCTTTGGCAGCATTAAGAAGACTATGCTTTCTTTAGAGCGTAGGCGCAGCCCGCCGCAGGCATCGCGCTTCATAACCTAATAAACATCGTCATGAGTACCAATATCTAGCAAAATAACAACTTGTTCCTCATTCTCGTCATCGGTTTTCAGTGAGAAAACAATCCGACAATCATAATCCACAAGAGCATGAAAGCAATCCTGATAACTTTCCCTCTAGCTTGTGAGTGCCCAAGTTAGATGCAAATATATCATTTTATGGTCTTTTAGCCATAAACAAAGTAACTCGTCATATCTATCAATTAGGTGCGTGACCTCCCGTTTATATGATGACTTGCTCACAATTGCTGATAATTACAAAATAAAGGCATTAAATAATGAAAAAAAGAGAAAAAATTGAACGAGATTTTCAAAAATATTTTTATATAAATGTTATATTTTATTTTCAAGAGTTTTAGCCTTTTGAAGTATTATTTCTATACACTTTGTTACACGATGTTCATGGCTAACTTGAAATACTCAAATTAAAAACAATGGAAACCTTGAACTGGGAAACCCGTATTAGAGAATGGAGTCAAAAGCGAATAGAAATATTTCTTGAAGATTACGATGAAGAAGATTTATCCCCGGAAGTTCGCAAATCTGGCTACTTAGGTTATCCTGGTGCAACTGAGGAGGAAATAGTTGCTACCGAAGCTCGTTTAAATGTAACTTTTCCACCTTCTTACCGGGAGTTTCTGAAAGCTTCTAATGGGTTGCGTTCTATATCAAAATATAGTCTAGAATTTTGTGGAACTGAAGATATTGTATGGTATGCTCCTGACCACCAAGATTGGGTAGATGAATTAATGGAAACTTGGAATAAACCAGTAACAGATAAGGAATATTTTGTTTATGGTGACGAACAATCAGATTACACATTTCGTCCAGAGTATCTACAAACATCGTTAGAAATTAGCAGTGAAGATATGGGCTATATATTTTTACTTAATCCTCAAATAATTGTCATAGATAATGAGTGGGAAGCTTGGTATTGCAGTTTTTCAAGTTCATTTGGCATATATAGGTATCGTTCTTTTGGTGAAATGATGGAGGAAATATTAAACGATCCAGAATTTATTGGATAGATTGGAATATTCAATAAATTTGAATATCTGGTTTTCATAAAATGGTAAATACTCAAAATGCTAGATATTCTGATATCCAATAGCCTAAAATATCCTAGTAAAAACTTAGTTAGTTATTAAAATCCATTTTCTGTCATCTTTTCCAATAAACCAGTCAAAAAATTTCGATTATCATCTTGGCAGGTAGAACGTATTTCTGTAAGAGCAGCAATTGCAGAGGAATTACCGACTCCAATATTTCCTAACGTCTTAACGGTGTCCCAATAATCAATGTTTTTAATTTTTGGCATTATTCTAGACTTTCTATAACGGCTTTTGACTTTATTTAACCTAAAATCCAAAATTTATCTCAGCATCCATCTAACCGAGAATTTGCTGTTATTACTTTCCCATGATGCCCTATTTGGTTACATTTTAACTGTGATTCTAAAGCATCAATCTTTCGTAAAAGCGACACTCCCCACACTATAGAAATCACCAACTTGATTGTCATACCTGCGAGTAAAAGTGTCACAATTGTGGCAGCTTTCTTTTGTTGATCCAGCCTTTTTTGTTGTTCTGCCAGTCGTGCTTCAACTTCTTTGGCACGTTCGGCTTCTAATGCTTGCTGCATTTCTCGCCGATCTAATTCTTCACTAGCAGCTAAAAATCGATAATCTAAGTTGCTTAAGCTTTTACCATGTGCCCAGGTTTGGGCATCAATCAAGGCTTGTCCGCGCAATAGGCGAGATTCATCATTTTGGTTTGAGGCTATCCACGCATTGAAGCTTTCATAGTAGGGGCGCAAGTAAGCTAATTTTTTTCCAACCCATTCTAAATTGAAAACTTCTTGATAGATTCGGTTTTTGATTTGCAGAAAACCTTGCTTTTTGATCGCCAAACCAGACAGCAATAGTTCTACCTGTTCTCGACTATCATCGGTTGGTACTTCCATCCCTTGGAGGATTTGCTGATAAATTCCTAGCAATCTGGCGGCAATTTGTTCATTTCGGAGGATGCGATCGCGAATTGTCCGCAAATGTTCTGGTTCATCTTGTGATTCCCATTTTTCGATGATATGCGATCGCACCACATTTTCTATCCAAAATTCTTCTGTGCCAGGGGGAATTGTTAGCGTTCTACCCACATCATCTTGAGATAAACTGACAAGTAGCCGACACAGCTTTTGAGTAAGAAATGGTTGCCCTTTTGTCCAAGCTAATACTTCTTTCAAAACTTTCTGGGGATGATTGTCTTTAATATCCAGTCCTAAAGATAGTGGGTGAGCTTCTTCAAATGTAAAACCATTGACTCGGATGGCTTTACCAAAATTAAATGGTGTAATGTGATTTTGATATACAATTAAGTCTGAAGGTGTAGCAACACCAAAAATTGCAAATGTAATCCGATGATATTCTGGATCGATTGCTCGTTGGTTATAGCAGAACCGAATCAAGCTGAAAAAGTCATCAACAGAGAAATCGAGGCCGAGAATACTATCAATTTCATCAATAAAAATAAATAGTCTTTCGTTAGGAAACTGAGCTAACAGAACTTCTGAAATAAACCGACTGAGTTTATGAACCAAAGAAATATCATTTTGTTCTTGCCACCAGGCTTTTAAATTGACTTTTCCTAACAGTTTAAAACCCAACCATAAATCGCCTACAACTCCCTTATACCACTGTTCTGGAGTTATATTCTCGCAACCAATATTAGTCATATCAACGGTGGCACATCTAAAACCTTCTTGTTGCAAGCGATGCTTTGTTTTTACCATCAGTGAAGATTTACCCATTTGCCTACAGCTAAGGATGTAGCAAAATTCACCTTGTCTCAAGGCTTCGTAAAGTTCCACATCCGCTCTGCGCTCAACATAGCTAGGAGCGTCACTAGTTAACGTGCCACCAACTTGATATCGATAGTTGTCCATTTAATTTAAAATTTAGAATGTTAAATTATTTTTCGTTCTTAATAAATGAATTGGAATTGAGACAATTTATAGAATTCATATTAAGAACGAAAATTACTTATTTTCTTAATTTGTCTTTCAACAGTCTACCAGAACTATTTAGTATGCTGAATGCTTTCCAAGCTGTTGGCTAAAATAAAGGCGATATAACTCACACATAGCGTGAGCTTGATTGCCATTGAGTTTAACCAAACCCATACTTTCTAGTTTATAAGCAGCGATCGCATCTAGCTCTACTTTTTCATCTGTTGCAATTACCTGTTGCATAGCTGACATTAATTCCGGTTCTATTTGCAGTAAGCTCAATAGTTCTCGTAAATGCTGACTGTAAATTCCTACTGGTGTAGATGCGGTTTCTAGTAATACCTCTAATGTCATTTCCTCCTGACATAGATGATAAAGCGCCAGGCTAACTAAATAGGGATGTCCTCCTACCATTGCTTGTAGAGGTGCAAGGCGTTTTGCCCCTTCGGAGTCTGCTGCCCAATGTAGTCTGTAACACAATGCTAAATTCTGTATCTGATTGAGAGTTAACGGTGGCAACGTAATTGTTATGCCAACATTGAAAGGCGATTGGTTAAGCTTGAGTGGAATATAAATTTCTGTGGTGTGAACTACCACCATCCGTAGTTTTTGCCAGATTTGCTCCTGCTTTGCTTGTTCGTGCCAAAATCGCAGCATTGGCAGAAAGTCTTGGGCAATATTGGGATGTTCAAAAACTCGATGGACTTCATTTAAAGCCAAAACTACAGGACTATTATCAATGTATTGCAGCAAATATGCTTCAAAATAGATTTTGCAGCTTACCTTGCTGCCCATTTCCGTATCCCAAAAATCATCTAGACAGGGAAGCAGATTTAACTGTCTGCTGACATTGACACAAAACCAACGCAAAAATTTATCGAGAGAAGCAAAAACGTCTTGATCGGCTTCTTGAAAGTCTAAATAAACAATTTGATAACCTTGCTCTCTAGCATAAGCAATCATCCGATTGAGCAGCGAACTTTTTCCGGTCTTTCTAGGTGCTTTGATTCGGATTAAGCAACCTGGATATAAAATCTCGTTACAAACAAGTTCTTCTAGGGGAGGGCGATTGATGTAAAGAGGAGAACCCAATGGTAGAGGGCCGCTAGGAAATTCCATCTTGCTTGCTGAAAAAAAGTCTGAAGAAACCATTTCTAAGCTAGATTCTTCGTCCAAATCTTGTTGGCTCTGATTTTCCCCATCGTCTATTTTGTCTTCCAGGTATTTATTCAACGCTAAATGCAGATTTTTTTTTGTTACTCTTTTTCCCAGTGCTACGGAAAGGTCTTGCCACAATTCAGAGCCAACTTCCTTGATGTAATTGTTGCGGTAGCCTGATTCCTGTGCCATTTCACCATAAGTTTTGCCCAACCATGATTGATAAAGTACAAACCATTGGATGGAAGCAAGAGGCTTGTCTTGCAGAATTCTTTCTACTGCTTGCAGAATATCTTCCACGGATATCAAAGGTTAAACAGTTAGTAGATGGATTTATCTACTTTGGTCTATTAATAATATACAACCGAATAAATATTTTAAAAAATAAAAATGAATATATACGGTTATATTTATTTACATTATAATTAATTTGCAAGGGAAGAAAATACTTAGTAAGAAAAGTCAGCCGCTAGAAATGTTCTTCTTTCCAAGGAGAACTTGTGAAACCACTATTTTTTAAAAAAGTGATACCACGGTAGTTTCTGCGTTCGTAACAAATAGATAAATGAGGATTTAAAGATATTACTTTTTCAGTGCTAGAGTCAAGCCATCTGCGATCGCTACTAAACTAAGACTAACTCGCTGGTCTTGATGCAGCTTTTGATTAAAGCCCCGAATCCTTTTAGTTCTATTATCCTGAACTTGAGGATCGGCAACCTTGCCTGACCAAAGCACATTATCGATCGCAATCAGTCCCCCCGGACGCACTAGTTGCAGCGATCGCTCATAATAAGCATCATAGTTGCTCTTGTCTGCATCGATGAAAGCAAAATCAAAGGTTTCCGCCTCTCCTGTTGCCAGTAAACCATCTAAAGTATCCAAAGCTGGGGCAATGTGCAGTTGAATTTTATCAGCCACTCCAGCTTGCTGCCAATAACGCCGAGCGATCGCTGTAAATTCCTCACTCACATCACAGGCTACCACCTTCCCATCATTCGGTAACGCCAATGCCACCACCAGGGAACTATAACCTGTAAATACCCCAACTTCCAGAGTTTTTTTCGCTCCAAGCAACTGCACCAGTAACGCCAGAAACTGCCCTTGTTCAGGAGCTATCTGCATTCTCCCTACTGGATGCTGGGCTGTTTCTTGCCTCAGTTGGATTAAAATTTCCGGTTCTCTGAGAGAGACTGATAGTAAATAATTATACAGATTTTCTTCGAGTCCTAATGTTTTAGTTGTCATAAATTTGGGGCATTGGGAATTGGGCATTGGAGACGAGTCTTTGATGCCCGCCAACGATTTTTTAGATTATGCCAAATCTCAGAAATGTAGTGGGAATTTCATGAATTGTCCCTACGCATCCTACTGGATAATTTATTTTTTGTAAGTCTCTTAGACTCAGAGTTTATTCTGATACCGGCTAGGTGAGAATGAAATAGCTCTGATTTTAACAGCTATGTAAATTGCAATTATTATGCAATAAACCAGCACAGAGACATTCTATATGTAGAGATATTGCATACCAAGCCTTTCTTTGAGTTACTGGCCTAAACCCTCCTAGAATAAAGACTATTGTAGGGAAATTGTATTAATAAACATTACTTTTATTCTGGGAGGTATGATGAGCCGTCCAATAATTCTTGGTATTGTCGGTGACAGTGCTGCTGGGAAAACAACATTAACGCGGGGAATTGCTCAGGCACTCGGCCCAGAAAATGTCACAATCATCTGTACAGATGATTATCACCGTTACGATCGCCAACAACGTGCAGAAATTGGCATCACCGCCCTCCATCCCGACTGCAACTACTTAGATATTATGCAGCAGCACCTGTCGCTACTACGTACAGGACAGCCAATTCTTAAGCCAGTTTATAGCCATAAAACAGGCACATTCGAGCCACCGCAGTATATCAAACCCGGTAAATTTGTGATTATTGAGGGATTGCTCGGTTATTCTACTCGCGCCGCCCGTGATTCTTACGATGTTAAAGTCTACCTTGCACCCCCGGAACAAGTACGTGCTAAGTGGAAAGTCAAGCGAGATACCCAAAAGCGTGGCTACACTGCTGAACAAGTACTAGCTGAACTAGAAAAGCGCGAACCAGACTCAGCCCAGTTTATCCGTCCGCAACGGCAATGGTCTGATATAGTAATTAGTTTCTATCCACCCACTGATGAAGCTGATGAAACTAATGGACACCTGAATGTCCGCCTGGTACTGCGTCCGACAATTCCGCATCCAGATTTCACCCCAATTACCAACTCTAGCTATGGTAATTCTGACTCAGCCATCCGCCTGGGGCTAGACAGGGATATGAGTAAGCCTGTGGATGTCTTAGAAGTTGATGGTCATGCCACCTTAGAACAGGTGAATAAGCTAGAGCATATTATTTGTTCTGATATGCCCCATTTGCGAAATATTTGCGATCGCGAAAGTAATCCCGAACTGGGTAAAATTGCTGGTACAACTGGGGAGACATTGCAAAGTTACCCTCTTGCTCTCACCCAGCTAATTATTACCTATCACATGCTCAAAGCAACGCAAATTTATCAATAAATCAGCGAAGATAAAGGGGTTTAAATTGCTGGTGTAGACGCGATCGCACTTTGCTAACTACTCAAATTTTAGATATTGCTTATGGTTGTACCTTGACGGCGGCTTGCAGCAATTCAATATCTCTAATCTGAAGAATGCCACTACTCTCAAATTGCACACCGATTTGGATCTTGGCAGCATCCGCTTCTTTTTTAAAATAGGCACGCACTTTGTAAGGCTGAAAATTTTCCGTTGGTGCAACTCCTCTACCCCATGAAGTTGTTCTCATTCCGCCCGATTCTCCTGGTCTACCTACACCCAAACTTACTGCAATTGATTTTTCTGTGTTCAACGCTTTGGCATTAAATTGACAAGCAAGAACACACTCTTGAACATCGGGTTGTGCAACTTCAAACAAGATGACTTTTCGCAAAGGATCTGTACTATTAGTTAGAAAGCGCTGGGTATTATCGTCATAAGCTTCTATTTGCCAACTTTCTCCGACAATTGCAATGCCTCCCTTTGTCACCGTGGAATCGGCAGGTGTAAATCGACGAATCAATACAAATGGCTCTGCGGGTTCGGGAATAGCAAGGGGTTTTTCTAGCTCCTTAAGGGCTTCCTGGGCTTTAGAGAGAATAAAATTTGTTAGATTGTTGAATAGCTCGTCAAACATAGCGTACTTTACTAATTACTCAAATTTCAAGTATTGCTCATGATTGCTACTTTACAGGCGCTTGCAATAATTCAATATCTCTAATCTCAAGAATGCCACTACTCTCAAATTGCACACTGATTTGAAGTGTGGCAGCATCTGCTTCTTTTTTAAAATAGGCACGCGCTTCGTAAGGCTGAAAATCTTCCGTTAGTAAAACCTCTGTTGACCAGAAGTGCCTCCATGTGCCCCACTGTCCCGTTCTCCGCCAACCTAAACTAACTTTGATTGGTTTTTCTGTGTTTATTGCTTTCGCGTTAAATTGACAAGCAAAAACACACTCTTGGATATCGGGTTGTGCAACTTCAAACAAGATGACATTTCGCAAAGGATCTGTACTATTAGTTAGAAAGCGCTGAGTATTATCGTCATAAGCTTCAATTTGCCAGCTTTCTCCGACAATTGCAATACATCCCTTTGTCACCGTAGAATCGGCAGGTGTGAATCGACGAATCAGCACAAATGGCTCTGCGGGTTCGGGAACGCCGAAGCGCTTTTGCAGATCGTTACCGACTTCCTGAATTTTAGAGTCAATAAAACCTTTGAGATTGTTGAATAGATCGTCAAACATAGCGTAGTTTACCACCAGAGACATCGCCCTAAATCATATTATTTTTAGTATTCCCTTTAAGAGAGCAACCTTTTGTCATACTTGGACGTTGCTGTTTATCCGCTAAAACATCCTTTATTACGTCTGATTTATCTCTGGCGGCATAAAGCGATCGCCCCCGGTTTCGGTACTCTGGCCAAAAGTTGCTGGAATGTACGCAATCCGCGATCGCAGATTGGCAGCCAGTGGCTAAGGAGAAGAGGAAAAGTAGAGCGATCGCTTATATGGGTTTTCGACTCTAAATTCCTTAAACATTTTGGTTTGAATCTCGAACTGCTTTGCTTGCTTATCAATTAACTTATGGGTGTACTTGGCAACGATCGGATTTATCTTGATAATGAAAGTGTGTGTTTTAAGCATTAAAGAGCATCACAAAAATTGCAAATTCTAAAAAGGTTGATACAACATGGTTTCTAATATTCGACAAGAAATGCCCGTACTTGCCCGTCATGAGGGAGATTGGGTAGGAACTTATACATTAGTTGATACAGCAGGAAAAATCCTCGACAGTTATGAGTCTCACTTAACTTGTCAACTTCCAGAAAATGGCCCTCATCCCTACTACCAAATTAATCGCTATAAGTGGTCTGATGGGAAACGAGAAGAATATGAATTTCCCGGAAGCTATAAAGATAATAAACTCTGGTTTGACACCGATCGCATTCAAGGTAAAGCTTGGGAAGCCGATGATTCAATTGTGATTTTGTGGTTTACTTATAAAACAAACCCAGAAATGAGTTTATACGAAATGATCTACATTAGTCCTGACAATAACAATCGTGCCCGCACTTGGCATTGGTTTAAGAACAATAAAATCTTTCAACGCACCTTAATTCAAGAAGAACGGCTAAAATAGTAATTTCTGTTCTCAAACATAATCATTCATTATTCTCCAGTCCGCGCAGGCGGACTTTGTTTGTGTAGCCACGATTTCCAGTAGTTAGACTTTCATCTCAAATAGCAACTTAGTAAGGTACACGTATGGCAAAAGTTGACAAAATAAACTTTTCTACTCCTAGCGGTTTTCCAGAATTTTTGCCTAATGAAAAACGTCTAGAATTATATTTGCTAGATATCATCCGTAGAGTTTTTGAAAGCTACGGATTTACGCCCATCGAAACACCTGCTGTAGAACGTTTAGAAGTGCTGCAAGCTAAAGGAAATCAAGGCGATAATATCATTTATGGCATTAATCCGATCCTGCCACCAAATCGACAAGCTGAGAGAGATAAATCCGGCGAAACGGGTTCAGAAGCAAGAGCTTTAAAGTTCGATCAAACAGTTCCTTTGGCGGCTTATATTGCTCGTCATTTAAATGAGTTAACTTTTCCCTTTGCCCGATACCAAACAGATATGGTTTTTCGAGGAGAACGGGCGAAAGATGGGCGTTTCCGTCAATTCCGCCAGTGCGATATTGATGTAGTTGCTCGTAAGGAACTCAGCTTACTTTATGATGCTCAGATGCCTGCAATTATCACTGAAATATTTGAAGCAATTAACATCGGTGATTTTCTGATTCGCATAAATAATCGCAAAGTTCTTACAGGCTTTTTTAAGTCAGTTGGAATTACCCAAGATAAAATTAAATCATGTATTGGTATTGTTGATAATCTAGAAAAAATTGGTGAAATTAAAGTAAAGCAAGAATTAGAAAAAGAGGGAGTTTCCGGCGAACAGACGCAAAAAATTATTGATTTTATTAAAATAGATGGTTCCGTTGATGAAGTACTAGAGAAGCTTAAGCACCTCGCCCAAAGCCTGCCGGAAACCGAGCAATTAAGTCTGGGAATTAGCGAATTAGAAACAGTAATTGCAGGCGTGCGTAATCTTGGAGTTGCCGAAAATCGCTTCTGTATTGATTTATCCATTGCTCGTGGACTTGATTACTATACTGGTACAGTTTACGAAACAACCTTGTTAGGACATGAAGCTTTAGGTAGTATTTGTTCTGGCGGGAGATATGAAGAATTAGTCGGGGTATTTTTGGGTGAGAAAATGCCTGGTGTCGGCATTTCTATCGGCTTAACTCGCTTAATTAGTCGGTTGTTAAAAGCGGGTATTCTTAGTACCTTAGCTGCTACACCAGCCCAGGTGATGGTAGTAAATATACAAGAAGATTTAATGCCAACTTATTTAAAAGTTTCGCAAAATCTCCGTCAAGCTGGAATTAATGTTATCACTAATTTTGATAAGCGTCCCTTGGGTAAGCAATTTCAGCTAGCCGATAAGCAAGGAATTCAATTTTGCGTAATTATTGGTTCTGAAGAAGCAGCAGCGCAAAAGTCTTCGCTGAAAGATTTGAAAACAGGCGAACAAGTAGAAGTGTTACTGATAGATTTAGCTGAAGAACTTAAAAAAAGGCTTGGCTAAGAGGATGTTTTAAAAGTTTCATTGTCGGTATCAAAAGTTCTAGATCGCTCTAACCCCCGTAAAAAGGGGGCAAAAACATCCCAAAGTTCCCCTTTCTAAGCAATAAGGAGTAGGATAAATCACGCTTTAAGCAAATTATAGTGTTTTTACCTGATTTGCTTGAGAAGTAACGCCCTAAGTGCGATCGCAATAAACTTCACCAAAGCTACGATCGGCATGGATCTCAATCACTAAATCAACTACTGTTGCATCTTTTACCAACGGCTTGATAAATAACTCCGGGTGAAGCGATCGCCAAAAATAATTGACAAATTGCTCTATCTCTGAATTGCTCATCCCCGACTTCCCCGCAGCAATCATCTGCTGTTCCGCCTGTTTGCGCCACTCCAAAGAACAGCGATAATCGGTTGGATAAAGCAAAATTAAGCTGTCTAATCGCTCCCACAGTGGTAAATAATCGTGGAGGCGATGATTAATGTCACGGGCAAATGCTCTATCCTCATCTGTGAAAATTGGCGGCGGTGCAGTATCAAATACATCTGCGTTAACTGGTCGTACACCCACAAACCAACCTTCAAATAGTACAATATCTACACCCGTTACCATTTCTGGAGTAGTGCGATCGCCAGCGCCTTTGTATGCAGATTTATCAAAGCGGGGAACCATAACCGAACTTTGCGACTGGCGGATTTGATCTAGTACATCTAAGCCTAAATCTACATCGTGGGTTCCTGGTGGACCGCGCCAAATCAAGCGGGGATCTTGTTGTGTTAAAATCAAGCGATCGCTGTAAGTTTTATATAAGTCATCCAAAGACAAACTCAGAGCCTGGTATCCCAACTGATTCAGAATCAAGCTGAGAACCTTAGACATTGTGGTTTTACCAGTGCCTTGTCCTCCTAATATTCCTTGAATCAGAGGGCGTTCCAACTGTTGGCGCTGCGATGCTAGTTTGATCGCCAAAGGCAGCCACAAGTCCCACAAAACTTGTAACATTTCCTTAGGTTCGATTTGGAGGGTAGTTTGGCAGAATTGACTGAAAGCTGGGAGGACAGATTTTAGTAACTGCGATCGCTTTTCTATCACCTCATCGACATTTTCCGGCACGATCCCAAAAGCTTTAGCCCTTAACTTATCTGCCAGCGCTGCAACTCTAGCTTGTTGCTGCCAAGTTTCCCCCAGTGCATCCGTTACCAAAATTTCACCCAGCCACAAATTCATAAATTCCTCATCTCCCTACGATCCCAGCTTAAAGGCTTCAAGAAACAGGCTGTAAGTGAAACCAACTTTAAGGAGATTTAGTGAGTCTACAAAGAGCGATCGCTTGGCGAAAAAGCTCTGACTGTAAAATATCCTACTAATAACTTCCGTCAACACTACAAAAAAACCAGCTACCACAATATCTAATTCTGCCCGTTGACCGGCTGTAGTGGAAACTGCGTTTCCCAGAAAAAAACCGAACAAAAAACTAATTATCAGCAACGATAGCCGCCGCCAAGGATTTAAAAACCATTGACCCAAGCGTGTAACAATGGCATCAAACAAGTTATTGAGACGGGTATTTTGCATCACAATGACTTCTAAGTAAAAGTCAAGATATCTTGAAATATCTCTATATTAGGTAAGGAAGATATTAGTTTTAGTCTAAACTTATTTGTTAATATTATATATATATGCTGGATATCCAGTGTTAATCCAAATTTGCACATCCGATCGTCTTTCAGAAAGTACAGTCCCTTCAAAGGGTAATTATTCTAACGCAAGATTAAATATATATCTTAGATTTATCTAAGGTTTGGCAAAGAACGCCTTGTTGAAGCCGTTAGCAGTTTCAGTAAATCCTTATTTTTTATACAAATGAATTGGCAGGCGCGGTATCTAATTTTATTATTTTTATCCAAGCCTACGGTCAATACATAAAACAAAGGGTGTCTGTAACCCTTGTCTATCAAACATCAAGGGAATTATTTCCACCAAATATTTTCCGATAAAAATGATATTTATAATACATTAGTATCCCTAATTTTAGGAAAGTCTATATTAGGATACTTTCTATGATTGGCTTTTGTGATAATAGGCTACTATTTGGTCAAGCCTAGACAAAATATTTATTTCTAATAACTATCAATATGAAATATTCAGTGTATCGTAACGTCGGTATTACAGCTTCTTGCTTGGGATTGCTTGTTGCGTTGGTAGGATGCTTTGGATTGAGTGTATCCTTTGAGTCCACAAACCCAGATACATCTTCACAACTGCCAACAGAAACTCAAGGGTGGGAGACAACTTCCTCTACACCTGTTTTATCTGAAAAAGGTATTTCCGCTAATCTATCTACTCCAAGCAATCAAGTAGAACATAGTATTAGAGATAATACTTATCCTGTCTTGGCAGAGCGTGATAAATCAGCAAGCATTGCCAAGGGTGAAGGGACTTTACGGATGAGCAATCAAACAAATCAGCCTGTGCGGTTGGCTCTACTGGCACGACAGTCAGTAGCAAAAGGCTCTAGTACTAAACAGACTCACTATGATATACCGGCACATTGGGATTTTGCTCCCCAAGAAGGTAGTGAGAAGGGACTAGTTTTATCGCTACCTCAGAATAATTTAAAACTGGAGAAGGGAGATATTTTAGTTGCTTTTGCACAAGATGGTTCCCGTCGTTACTGGGGCCCCTACGTTGTCGGTGAAACTCAATTACCTAAATGGAATTCCCAAAATAGGGAATGGCAACTAGTTCTGAGTCCATAGTTAGTAGCGCTAACAGCACCCTCGATCGTTCAGTCAAACTTTTATTTTGACATTGTAGGCAGTGTCTACCCTACAGTTGGTAGAGTACTGAGTAGAGAAAAATTATTAAATTAAAAACTCCGAAGAACAAAACATAGATAACCAACGACTATTGAGTAGTGATTGTTGACTATTGACTAATGAGCATGAATTTGAGTGTTAAGCACACTGTTGATCGGTGGTTCAACAAGATAGCAAAGAATCCAGCCCTGAGCGTAACTGTATCCATATTGTGGTTAATGGTGATTGGCTGGATCGCTTTTGGGTGGAATTTGGGCAACACTGGCTTGATTGATGAGACAGAGCCGCTATTTGCCGAAGCTTCCCGCCAGATGTTCGTTACAGGTGATTGGATAACCCCATTTTTTAATGGTGACACTCGTTTCGATAAACCTGCTTTAATTTACTGGTGTCAAGCGATCGCATATCACATGATTGGGGTGAATGAGTGGGCAGTACGCCTTCCTTCTGCGATCGCAGCATTCGGCTTAATTTGTTTAGCTTTTTACACCATACAGTGGTATTTAATTAAACAAGACGAATTAGAGCAAGTTTCACGTCCTACTCGTCGCTACTTAACATCTTTTACAGCAGCAGCGCTCATGGCACTCAATCCCGAAACTATTATTTGGGCGAGAACGGGTGTCTCTGATATGTTGCTTACCGGATGTATGGCATCAGCTTTGTTATGTTTCTTTCTAGGGTATGCAGGCAAAGATGGGGCTGGGGGCTGGGGACTAGGGACTGGGAAACAGGGAATTGCAGGAAGTGGGGAGGAATTTTCCCAATCCCGGAGCGAAACGAACTCCCCATTCCCTAATAAGTGGTACTTAGCTTTTTATGTGCTAATTGCCGGAGCAATTTTGACTAAAGGCCCTGTGGGAATTGTCTTACCGGGGCTAATTGTTGGTGCCTTTTTGCTTTACGTGGGAAGGTTTCGAGAGGTATTGCGAGAAATGCGCCTCTTGGTGGGTATGCTGATAATTTTGGGTTTGTCAGTGCCCTGGTATGCTTTAGTAATTTGGCGCAATGGCTGGAATTACATTAACTCCTTTTTTGGTTATCACAACCTGGAACGCTTTACAGAAGTAGTTAATGGTCACTCAGCACCTTGGTATTTTTATTTTATAGTGGTGCTGTTGGGTTTTGCACCATGCTCAGTGTATATACCAGTAGCAGTAATCAGGCTCAAGTTTTGGCAGCGATCGCATTGGCGATCTGTTGAACGTTTTCAGCAGTTTGGTTTATTCGCCTGGTTCTGGTTTGCTAGCATCTTTGGCTTTTTCTGCATTGCTGTTACCAAACTTCCTAGTTACGTGTTGCCTTTAATGCCAGCAGCAGCCATCCTGGTAGCCCTGTTGTGGAGCGATCTTTTTCAAGATATGGAGACACAGCAAACAACTTCTGCTTCTCCTCCACTCCTGTGGAGTGGTTGGTTGAATGTAGTGTTTTTATCAGTTCTGTCAACAGCACTGTTTAACATAACCCACATATTAGGTACCGATCCAGCTATAAGTAACTTCCACGAACTAATTCAAAAATCTGGTTTACCAGTAATAGCCGGCGTAATGTGGTTGGTTTCTGCCATTTTAGTTGCGGGTTTATTATTGAGTCGTCAATGGAAGCACATTATCAGTATTAATTTAATCGGGTTTGTGGCGTTTGTAATTTTTGTTTTAACGCCTGCTTCGTTTTTTATCGATCGAGAACGTCAATTACCTTTAAGAGAATTATCTGCGGTTATCCTAGAAGCAAAACAACCAAATGAAGAATTGATCATGCTTGGCTTCAAAAAGCCTAGTGTGGTATTTTATAGCCACATTCATGTAAATTATTTAGGATTTCCCCAAGAAGCTATAGAGCATATTAAAAACCAGGCTGCCAAAGGGTTAAAACCTCCATCGGTGCTGCTATTGGCTGAACAGAAAAAGTTTTTACAAATGGACTTACAGCCAGATGATTACAAGAGTTTATCGACCAAGGGTGCTTATAACTTAGTTCGAGTTCCTTTTAAGAAAAAGAAAAATGAAAAAATAGATATATCTTAAATTGTCATTAGTCATTTGTCATTTGTAAATAACCAATTACCAGTGACTAATGACTAATGACCAATTAACATTTGCCATTGTAACCATTGACAGCTAAGGCTTGATTGATCTGGTTTAAGAGGTCTTCCATTGATATGGATCGCGGTAAAATTCGGGTAGCGATCGCACCAACAACAGTTTCTATAGATTCCAAACCATTCTTCTTCTGCTTGCTAATTTCCTGGTAAGCTACCCCAGCCGGAAAAGTGGTTTCTGAGCGATTTAATCGCTGATTTAGTACTACAATCGGTGGTAATTTGTCAGGGGAATCTCCTAATGTTTTCAAGGCTTTTAGCACATCTTTGTGGATAGCGGATTCTCCTAAACAAATTAGCAGTAAGTCAACGCTTTGGTGGCGAATTTGTTGTAACACTTCTGCCCAACAAGGACTCATCGCCGCTTTGAAGCCTGCTGTTTGTAGGTACTGAATTAAAGCTTGGAACCACTCAGACCCCCGTTCAGCTGTTTCACTACTAATTGAGCAATTTTTTTCTATCTGATAACCCTTCGCTTGCTTGCGTCTTACCTGGGGAAAATCACGCAACATTGTCAAATCTACTACCAAGATGTTAGCAGGGGAGCAAATACCAGAAGCAATTTGCAGTACTGACAATAAGGCATCTGTTTTCTCAATGCGACTGCTGTTGTCTTTGCTAAATGGTGTTAAGTAAGGAAATACAGATAATCCTGGTATTTTAGAAGCGATGAGAGTAGTTGCAACATCGCAAGTAACCAGTGGTATAGCCGCCAAACGTGGATGTTGAATTAGTTGTTTTAGATAAATTTGGGCGATGGTACTTTCGACATCTAGCAAAATGACATCAAACTGCCATACCCGTGCTAAAAGTTCTGCCTGATCTAGATCGTCTACTTCAATCACCCGATGTTCTCGAAGTGAAGAGTGGGGATTTACTGATTCCAACTGGGGATTCACCAATCTGAGAATTCGCAGTGGGGTTTTCGGTGGAATAATCGCGCTATTGTCTAACCCTTGCTGCGTAGCTGCTTGTGCAGTACATAATTTTTCTAGAACTGGTGCTAAGACTTGATGCTCTACTGGCAAACTTAAGAAACCATCGGCTCGGTTAGCAAATGCTCGATCTTTTTCGGCTCCCGTCGCAGTCACAATTACAGATATATGACGGGTTGCGGAGTCGGATTTTAGTAAAGTTAGCACATCCCAGCCTGATAGCAGGGGTAATAACGGATTCAAAAATATTGCTATTGGTTGCAAGCGTCGAGCTTTTTCAACTGCTTCTGTCCCCGATCGCGCAATTACTACCCGATATCCTAAACCCTTGAGTTTGTCGGTCAAGTCTTCAATATATCGGGCTACTGCCTCGACTACCAAGACCAAACGTTGCGAACTCGCAGGATGATGCTGTGTGTGTGTGGACTTACCGCTCTGCTGACGAGTTGCTGCGGGGTTTTCCCGTGTCTGTTGGTGTCGCGTTTCCTCTTCTTCTCTGATTCCCATATCTGGCTCAGAAAAGCCTGTTTTTGGAGGAGTAGGCGGCAGAAGTAGGGTAAAGTGGCTACCTTTACCTTCACGAGATAAGAAACTGACATCTCCTCCGTGGAGGCGAGCCAAGGCCCGAGTTAATACCAGTCCCAAACCAGTGCCTTCAAATTGGCGGGTAAGGGGATTTTCCAGTTGTTGAAATTTTTGAAAGATTAAGTGTTGCTGGTGTTCAGGAATGCCAATACCTGTATCCCAAATTGTAAAGGCAATCCATCCTTCCCAACGACTCACCCGCAGCCCGATTTCGCCGGATATTTCGGTGAATTTAAAGGCATTGGAAAGTAAGTGGACTAGCATCTGGCGTAAGCGCAACTCATCTGCCACCATCTGATCTAAGCCTAGTTCAATAGAAAGGCAGAATTGGGGAGCAGTTGAACGGGCATTTTCTTGAGTTTGGGATGTCGTTTTGGTAGTTTGAGTGTGGATGGCTTTGGCTTCTGATAGGGCGCGATCGCACACAGCCTGAATTTTCACCGGAGTTAGCGTCAAATCCATTTGTCCCGTTTCCATCCGGGTCAAATCTAAAATGTCGTTAACCACACTCATCAGGTGGCGGCCACTTTGATGAATCAGCCCCGCGTAACGGGCTTGACGCTCGTTGAGTTCTCCCAACTGCTGATCTACAAGCAAGCGCGATAATCCTAAAACGGCAGTTAGGGGAGTTTTGAGTTCATGACTAATACAAGCTAAAAACTCGTCCTTTAGGCGATTTAGTTGAATTAAATCGGCATTTTTTGCAGATAATTCTTTGCAAAGCTGCTGCTGTTCAGTCACATCAGTAGCTAAAACTAACCACAAATCATTGCTGAGTAAAACCTCTGACTCAGCACTCATCACTTTAAACTCAGGACTATCTAAGGGAATTTTGGCAAATTGCCAGATTCGCTCCTGACCATTTTGTACTTGGACAACGCAGGTACAAGTACCCACTTGACTATCCAAATAGCAGCGACTGTATACAGAATCTGGTGATGCTTCTTGTTGAGTCAGTTCTTGTTCAGCACCACGCTCATTCTCCCTAGAATTGGGATGAACTTTGATTGCCCGTTGGCTGACATATTCTGATTTTTCGGAGGACTTAGGAACAAGTATTGCCTCCACCTGTTGCCTAACTCCTTCTGGATCTTTCAAGGCTCCTAATTGCTGCCACCAAGCGGGATTTCTGGCTAACACCTCGCCAGTACCAGTTTGCAACATCAAAGGCCAAGGTAGTCTTTCTAGCAATAGTATCAGTGGCTGGTGTCCTAATGACTTGGGTTTATTTGACTCCTGACGCGACCTCTGGATGCCTGAACTTTCTAACCCAGCCATGCGTTCCTTAGCCAGCGATCGCAATAGGCGCGAACTATCCAGCAACCCTAAATATCGACCATCAGAGTCAATCAGCGCCCAATCTAAGTTCTGGTGTTTTTCGCCTTGTGGATAACACAAGCGCAAGCTTAATTGCTCTACACGTTCAGAAGCTGATATTGTCTGTATTGGCTCAATTAAACCTTGACCCCAGATAGAGACAGATTGCTGTAAATTTAGATTTTTATTGTCACTATGTGCTAATAATTTTTGGATTAAACGGGCAGAATACAGCAATCCTATAGGACATTGCTGCTGATTCAGTACTACCAAGCGATCGCACTGCTCTTGCTCAAAAATCTCCAGCACCACTGCCAAAGAAGATGTTTGGAGGCAGCTAGGTACGGTTGCCTGAAAGTCATAAAGCGGGTAATCTAGCATTAACATAGGGCTTTGGGGGTCATTCTTCCTGTGGAAAGCTCCGGCATCTCCATCTGCCAACTGTTGATGGTCTTTTCGCCTGAAGCCATATCCTCTAAGAAGACTCATATAAGCAACTCTGGTTATTTCAACGCCATTGAATAAAACAACGGGATTTCCCCTCACGGACACTTGCTTGCGGACGAGTGCATTTTTCCAAGAGGCGACGTTTCTGATTTATCGCAACTAGCCTCCCAGTTTCTTACTGGTATTTAAACTCCTCATCGATAGCGACGGCTACAACAATTATGGCCCCAAAGATTCGCTTTAGAACCTTGAGGAATTATAATGATTTAGAATCCGACAATCCTTTAAGTTCGTTTAAGTATCTTATCAAGGAGCAAAATCAAAAAATCTATCTACTTGTATAGATAAATATGCAAATAATAAATTAGCTACTGTGTCTCGTTATGGCGACATATAGACTAGTATTTAATTTTTGAAATCTTACGTAGGGGAGGCAGTCGCGTGGGCGGGTTTCCCGACTTGAGCGAACTGGCGTAGCCTAACGCACCATCAGCTTGGGATGGTGCGTTACGACGTTCCCTCTAACACACCCTACAAATACTTATATTTTTTCAAAAATCAAATATGATTCCTATAGTTAATTCATCATCAAAGACCTACTAAGTCCTACCACTCAGCTGCACTAGGTTGTTGAGTAGCTAGCATAAGCAGGCAACTATCCAGTTGAAAAATTTTGTGCATAAGCAATATACCTCCTGCCTCCTGCCCCCTTGGACTATCTGCTAACACAGAGCTTTATTTGGGCGTAGAATCACCAGTTTACTGCACATGAAGTTATTCCCCTAGAAGCGTTAGCCAAACTTCTTAGCCCACGTTTCTTTGTCAGGGCATTGAGGAGATAGATTATTAAAGAGTAAATGTTATTACCGATATTGATTCTGCAACCTGATGTTAACAAATGTTTAGAAAATCTAGTTGGCTTGGCCAATCAAAGGATTTTTAGTGGGTGGGCGTGGAAATTTATTGACGCAATTATTGCCCAATTTTGCTACTTACCTGTTGCTGCAACTACCACAGGGGAAATCAAATATTTACCAAATTGGCCGCCAAAAGATATAAGTAGCGCCTACACTGGCCAATACGTCTATGTATTTGCCAGTCAGATGCAAAAAAGCCAACAGCATTTCCAGGAGATGACTCCAGCAGAAAGGCAAGGATTATTAAGACAGCTTAAATCAGATTACACCCTAATCCTTATAAACTATTTTACTACAGACAAAACACTAAAAGAAAAAATTGATAAATTTATCAATACTATATTTTATGCTAATATTCCTGTGCCCCAAATCATCGAAATTCACATGGAAATAATTGAAGAATTTTCTATCCAGCTAAGAATAGAAGGAAGGAGCAATGAAACCTTACTTGATTATCGCCTGACCTTGATAGATATCTTGGCTCACCTGTGCGAAGTCTATAGAAGTTCGAGTTCTAGATAACTTAAAATTATCGATGTTCAATTGCGAATAAACTAACATTGTTAGTTATTCTTAACGTGCAAACACATCCTGTATTTCTATCTGTATAACTAGCCTTTAAATATATGATTAAAGCCAAAAAAACCTACGTTCTCAAGCTTTACGTAGCAGGGAACACCCCTAATTCCGTCCGGGCATTAAAAACACTCAAAGATATTTTAGAACAGGAGTTTGAAGGTGTTTATGCTTTAAAAGTGATCGATGTACTAAAAAGCCCGCAACTGGCGGAAGAAGATAAAATATTGGCAACTCCAACATTATCTAAAATTTTACCTCCACCTGTTCGCAAAATTATCGGGGATCTTTCAGATCGAGAAAGAGTATTAATTGGATTAGATTTGCTCTATGAAGAACTGAGTGAAGGAGATTTTGAAGAGTAAAATAATTAATGAATGTGGCAAGAGAGAATTTATAAAGGAAATTTTAACTGTGTAGGGAAGCCAGTGTATTGCTCTAATCAAGATAGCTCGATCGCTATTTATCTGGATGGGTTGCGTCAAAAATATTTATTTTGGCGATCTTTTAGTTCAGATTGTTACCTAACACACCCTACTTGCTTAAGATTTGGTTTATAAATATCCTAAAAAAATTGAGTCCAAACCTACTTTAGTAATAAAATAAACAGTTTTTTATACCCTTTTATTATCAAGCAATGAGTCAAAACGAGCAAATAGAACCAAATAAAACACCTAAAAATGGAGGTGTAGAAAAAATTCGCACGATGATCGAAGGATTTGACGATATTAGTCATGGTGGTTTACCAATTGGTAGAACTACTTTGGTTAGTGGTACTTCCGGTACAGGTAAAACTTTATTATCTCTTCAGTTTCTCTATAACGGGATCACCTACTTTGATGAAGCCGGAGTATTTGTCACCTTTGAAGAATCACCCAGTGATATCATTAAAAATGCCCATGTTTTTGGTTGGAACTTGCCACGCCTAATTGAAGAAGGCAAGTTGTTTATTCTTGATGCATCTCCCGATCCAGAAGGTCAAGATATCGTTGGGAATTTTGACCTTTCAGCACTTATTGAACGCCTGCAATATGCCATTCGCAAATACAAAGCTAAACGAGTTTCAATCGACTCAATGACAGCCGTATTTCAGCAGTACGAAGCGATGGGAGTAGTGAGACGCGAGATTTTTCGCTTGGTAGCACGGCTTAAAATACTGAATGTCACTACTGTAATTACCACTGAACGGGGTGAAGAATATGGCCCCGTTGCCTCTTTCGGTGTGGAAGAATTTGTTTCTGATAATGTAGTAATTGTTCGCAACGTTTTAGAAGGAGAACGCCGCCGTCGCACAGCTGAAATTCTCAAGTTGCGCGGTACAACCCACATGAAAGGCGAATATCCCTTCACGATTACTAATGAAGGAGTTAACATCTTTCCACTAGGGGCAATGCGTTTAACTCAACGCTCTTCTAATACCAGGGTATCTTCTGGTGTCGAAACCTTAGATGAGATGTGCGGTGGTGGTTTCTTTAAAGATTCTATTATCTTAGCAACAGGAGCCACAGGTACTGGCAAAACCTTGTTAGTTAGTAAGTTTATTCAAAATGGTTGTCTTAATGGAGAGCAGGCCATATTATTTGCTTACGAAGAATCACGCGCCCAACTATCTCGAAATGCTTCCTCTTGGGGAATTGATTTTGAAGAATTAGAGGATCGAGGTTTACTCAAAATCATTTGTACCTATCCTGAATCAACTGGTTTAGAAGACCACTTACAAATTATTAAATCAGAAATTGCTGTCTTCAAACCGGCTCGCATCGCCATTGATTCCTTATCAGCATTAGCGAGAGGAGTAAGCAATAATGCATTTAGGCAGTTTGTAATTGGCGTGACGGGTTATGCTAAACAAGAAGAAATTACTGGTTTCTTTACTAACACAACTGACCAATTTCTGGGAGCGCATTCGATTACTGACTCTCATATCTCCACGATCACAGATACAATTTTGATGTTACAGTACGTAGAAATTCGTGGAGAAATGTCGCGGGCAATTAACGTATTTAAAATGCGTGGGTCTTGGCACGATAAGGGCATTCGTGAGTATAATATCACTGCTGACGGGCCCGATATTAAAGATTCTTTCCGAAACTACGAACGGATTATCAGCGGTGCTCCTACTCGCGTTAGTATCGATGAAAAGGCGGAACTTTCTCGCATTGTCAGACGTTTTGAAGACAAACAGAGTTCCGAACCCTAAATTTAGTATCGTAGTATATTCTTTCCTAAATTTAGTATCGTGCTATATTCTGTGGTGAAGAAAGGTTTTCTGCCGCTAGATTGATTTTCGTGTGAGGGATGCGGTGAAAGGACAGCAATTATTCTATAGCTTCTTGCCTGGTGTGACGGCAGCGGTCTTAACAACTCAGCCTGCTTGGGCTGGTACTGTAAAACTAACTGGGGTAAAGGTGGCTTCTTCTCCTAGTGTTTTGACTTCTACTTATGGTCAAAACTCGGTTGTAGACATGATGAATACCCAACTGCCAAATAGTGCAAATGTTAGTGTTCCAACCCTAGTACCCAGTTTTGGTTTCACTAAACTTAGTATGAAGCCTTTAAGTAATAACAGTATTCCAGCATTTACGGCTGGAAATACTGTTGTGCCAATAAAACAAGTACTTAAGAAAGATCGAGGTAGATTTTTAAGTTTGACACCTACCTCTAATCCTTCCCAACAGGTAGATGTCAGCCGTTCTGCTCAAAATAACCAAAAACAGAGTAACTCAAGTGCTGATGGGCAGAAATCAGAGAGCATAGTAGTTCCCAACTACACTTCAAAACTCTCTCCTGTCCAAAAAGAAATTTTACCATTGTCTTCTGCACAGCAGCCAGTGGTTCAAAAGATAAATACTGTTACTGAGTTGCAAACATTTTTACAAACTTCAACGACAGGTGGAGAATCAGCGAAACTGTTGTCAGGGCAAAGATGCCAACAGGAGTCAGGGAAAAGTAAGACTGATTTCTTAGCAGCTTTGCGACTGGCTTCAAGCACCTGTTTACAACAAAATGCTGTTGGCCGCATTGCTCAAAGCAATACCCCGATTCCCACAGATTCTACCCCAACCACTGTACCAGGAAGCGTAACTCCTGCACCAGGGAATTCAGTGCTACCTGCCACTGTACCAGGAAGCGTAACTCCTGCGCCAGGGAATTCAGTGCTACCTGCCACCGTGCCAGGAAGCGTAACTCCTGCGCCAGGGGGTTCAGTACAAGTTCCCAATAACCTGATTCCTAACTCAAATCCCTTGCAATTTCCCACCAAAGCCGAGGAAGTGACATTTCAGGGAAATCAGCCGATTACTTTGGCACAGGCTCTAGAGCTAGCACGGCGTAACAACCACGATCTACAGGTGTCGATATTGCAGCTAGAACGCAGTCGTGCTGCTGTCCGCGAGGCACAAGCTGCTTTACTTCCCACTCTTGGTGTTAGTGCTGATATCACTCGCAGTCAATCTGCTTCGAGTCAACTTCAGGACGAATTATCCAGACAGCAAGGTTTCCCGTCTAACACAGGCTCACCTAGTACAGGTTTCAACGGTCAAGCACAACTGACATATAACCTTTATACTTCAGGGAATCGGGAAGCTACCATCAGACAAGCTGAGGAACAGGAGCGCTCTGATGAACTGGCTGTAGAAACTCAATACGAGACAATCCGCCTGAATGTTGCCACTGACTACTACAATCTGCAACAAGCAGATGAACAAGTGCGGATTAGCCAATCGGCTGTGACGAACTCTGCGGCTAGTTTGCGTGATGCAGAATCTTTAGAGCGGGCTGGAGTTGGTACGCGCTTCGATGTGCTGCGATCGCAGGTGACTTTAGCAAATTCTCAACAAAACCTGACTAATGCTATCTCCCAGCAGCAAATTGCCCGTCGTCAATTGGCTACTCGGATCAGTTTGCCGCAGTCAGTTAATATCAGCGCCGCCGACCCTGTACAATTAGCTGGTCTTTGGAACCAAACCCTAGAACAAACTATTGTGCTGGCTTTTCAAAATCGTTCGGAATTGCAACAGCAATTGGCACAACGTAACATTAGCGAACAACAGCGACGGCAAGCACTTTCAGCACTAGGTCCTCAAGTTAGTTTGGTAGCTAGCTACAGCCTACTAGATCAGTTCAATGATAGTGTCAGCGTGACTGATGGTTATTCAGTAGGAGTCAGGGCAAGCCTAAGTTTGTATGATGGGGGAGCAGCAAGAGCAAGGGCATCTCAGGCAAAAGCTAATATTGCGATCGCAGAAACTCAATTTGCCGAACAGCGCAACCAAATTCGCTTTCAGGTAGAACAAGCCTATTCTAATCAGCAATCTAGTTTGGAAAATGTTCAAACCGCTAATACCGCTTTAGAACAAGCTAGAGAAGCTCTACGTTTAGCCCGTCTGCGATTCCAAGCTGGTGTAGGCACTCAAACTGATGTGATTAACTCTGAAAACGACCTCACACAAGCTGAAGGTAATCGAGTCACAGCAATTTTGGGTTACAACCGCGCTTTAGCTCAATTACAAAGGTCTGTTACGCTCAGAGGATTACGCTAATTAGCCGAAACTCAACCGCGTCAAGACTTTTGACTGCTGTTGTGTTTTATAATGCACTTCGCATCTGTCTCAAGGCATCACAAGGGACTTCCAAATAAAAAAATAACCAATCGCTGCGTAAGCAGGGGGCAGAGGGAGTAAGAAAAATATAATCTGAATAAATTGGATAGTTTATTTTCTGGAAGTCCCCAAAGTCAAGTAGCGTTTCCGATCAAAAGCTTCCATAAACCTCATATTTTCAGTGTATTTGCTGAAAATATGAGGCTTTTTAGTCAGAAAAGCAATTTAGAAGTCTTTTTGCAAATCGCTTGTGGATAATAACTCACCTTGACCTTGATGAGGAAAAACTAAGGTTTTCCTGAAGATGTGGTTTATCTAAAGTATTACTACTTTTGTACCTGAAAACGAAAAAAGCGGATGAGAGGATTACACCAACAAAATGTAGATTAGCAACTACGAACCCAAATCTCACCGTAGCCGTCTTTCGCAAGGTCTATCACATCTTCAGGAAAACGCTTTAGAAACTCATCTGGAGGCAACCATTCTTGAAATACAAATGAATGCATTTCAGCAGGTACAACATTAACCAGTATTTTTCCCAGATTGGATAGATAATCTATACAAGCACCAGTGGTATTAATTTCGCGTTCTGTTATGTGGTATTCAAATGACACTAAAGGAATGGGTTGTGTCAACCCTTTGAAAACTTCAAGCTCCCACCCTTCAACATCAATTTTGCAGTAATCTGGTGTTCCAAATTCATCAATTGCGCGATCGAGAGTTGTGATAGACACTTGAATACTGTTTTGTACAGTACCGATCCAATCCTCATAAAAACTTGCGATTCCACTTCGTTCGCGAGTGTACAATCTTGCTTCTCCAGGTTCTGCACCAACAGCCTTCTGAACGGCATGAAACTTACTGCCATAATAACTGCATCGAGCTTTCAGTTCTCTCATACATTCAGGCTGTGGTTCAAATGCCACAACTCTTGCACCTGCTAGAAGAAAAGCCTCTGCTTTGTCACCGATGTTTGCACCAATATCGAAGCAGAGACTATCAGAATTTAATAGCTTCGAGTAGAAAGAAATTTCTTGTTGAAAATAACTTGAGTAATCTTTTAACCGATCTTGATTTAACAACCGATATAGACTCCTAATTGGTCTATATAGACCAGTTGATATGGAAAAATTCTTTCCAAGAGATTTCATTGCACTAAGTTGCATGTTGTATTTACCTCAACCAGCAGTTTTAGACTCAATAATTATAAAGTAGATGCCATGAATTATGCAATAAATGCTACAGACAGTATTTTCAGTAGATCGAAACTGTTTGTAAATTGAAAAAAATAAGGTTTTTAGCCGATATTTTCAGGACAAACCTATCTAAATTACTCTCGATCGCAACCAACCAAAAAATCAGCATTCATCCTTTACTTTAGTTTCCAAGATTCAAAGCGATATCTACAACGGGTTATGGCTATACTTAAACATTTAGCAACAAGTAAGGCTTGATGAGATTGCTTTTGACTCTATCGAGAATAGACTACTATTATTGACATTATGTGGTTGCCCTGGGATTGTTTTAGGCTGACAAAGTATTGGTTTGCGATTAGTACCCGCCCAAGCTAGGCAATCGTAGGATAGTTTACCCGCATTTCTCACAAGCTTGAGGGAAGGGGCAGAGGAGCAGAGGGGCAGAGGGGGAAGAACTTGGTATTTGAACTCTCCTCTGCTCCCCTGCTCCCCTGCACAAGCACAGGCTTTGAGAGGTGTGATGAGAAATCCGGGTTTAGTTACAAGAAAGTACTCAAAAGGCAAATTTAATTGCGATTCTCAATAGTCTGTCAAAAATGCCCCTATTCAAACAAGTCTCAAAGTAAGACTTTTCTCAACAGGTCTATTGTGTTAGTCAAAATTGGACTAACATAACTGAGTGTTCGTAGTTTACCGCCGTAGGCATCGCTCGCCCCGTCAAAGACTCATGACTAAAGTAACATCTCAAGAAATTGCACAGTTTCGCTCTCAATTGGCAGACGATCCTAGCGATATGGAAGCACTGGATTTGATTGAAGACTGTGATGGAGATTTAGAAGATGCGGCAATGACGCTAGCTATCCGAGCCGGACAACAACCAGAAAGAGCAAATTCTGAGTGGTTAGATGCCTTAGCGAGAAAATGGCGTGTGGTAATTTGCGAACAAGAATATCGAGAAGATTTGCTTAATAGTTCGCTTCAAAAGATGATGGAACATCTAAAAGCAATGCCGACGTTTCCTAAGATTTTGGCAGCGCCAGTTTTAATTTATGTCCTCAAGCAAGGGGCGAACAATTTTTGTGAACCACTAGATTCGCTCAAATGATCGGCCCATGTATATTTAACTTGTGCTTAACTTGTGCGATCGCTGTTCGTGGTTTGTAGTTGAATTTAACACAGACCTAAACCCCAATCTTGCCAACAATGGAAGGGAAGCAAGAATTAAAGTCTTTCTCTACTCCTAGCCAATGCAAGATTGATTCGACCAAGACTGATACGCTGTTAATTAAGGCAAAACTTCTATTAAACAAATTGTAAAATCAATGAATTACCTTGTTGCCGTATTACCAGACCGCATTCAAGCCGAAGCTGCTTACTTAGCTTTAGAAGAAGAAGGCATAAACAGTACTATCCTGGGGAAGGGATATAAAACGGCTGACGAGTTTGGCTTAATTGACCCCAAAGACCAAGCTAAAAAGCAAGCACAACTGATGGCAACCTGGCTGATACCATTTGGCTTTTTTGCAGGTTTTACATTCAGCCTCATCACTGGTTTAAATACTTTTGCCTGGGCAGGTGAAGTTGGCAATCACATCGTTGGCGGACTGCTGGGTGCAGCTAGTGGTGCTATGGGTGGTGTCGTTGTGGGCGGCGGAGTTGGTTTACTCGTAGGTAGTGGTGATGCTTTACCCTATCGTAACCGCTTAGATGCGGGTAAATACTTAGTAACCGTTCAAGGCTCTGAAACTCTCACTCGGCAAGCAACCCGAATATTGCGTCAGTTCGATCCAGAAAATATCCAAGGTTATGCTGACCCCAATACTGTGTATTGAATGAACTGCTAAAGTGGGAATTAAAGTTAAAATCAAGATAGTTTTCAAGAAGGAAATGAGACATTGACAAATGACAAATGACAAATGACAAATGACAAATGACAAATGACAAATTCATAATTTTTAAGAATGTTGCCACGAGAAGAACTTTTAAAAGGTGTTGAAAATCGAGATAGTGTAGCTCGTGTAATTGACCAAGCAGAACAAGCCATCAAAACTTGGGAAGTGATTTTGACAGATTTTGTATCTCCCCCAGAGTTGGCGGAAATTCAACGGGTATTTAACCGATTAACAGAAGTGCAATTGGCGGCGTGGGGCGGATATCCACAAGCTGAACGCCAAAGAATAGCGATCGCTCGTTCGGAACTTCCCCTAGATCGATCTCAAGTCAGCCTTGTTGCTGTGGAAATTGCTGGTAATTTCCTGTTTGATACCGCCTCTCACCGCGACTTTTTAGGCGCAATGTTGGGAACGGGAATTGTTCGTGAAAAGACGGGAGACATTATTGTTTTAGGAGAACGAGGGGCACAGGCGATTGTCGCGCCAGAGTTGGTGGAATTTTTAGAAATGAGTCTGAAACAGGTGCGATCGGTTCCTGTGAAAACTCAACAGATTGAAGTAACTGAGTTAAAGGTTCGGGAACCCAAGAAAAAAGAACTAACCACTGTAGAGGCTTCTTTACGATTAGATGCGATCGCATCTGCTGGTTTTGGGATGTCGCGCAGTAAAATGGTTGATTTCATTGATGCCGGTGATGTCCGCGTCAATTGGAAGGAAGTTACTCAAGCTAGTTCTCAATTAAAATCAGGCGACTTAATCGCCATTCGCTCTAAAGGACGTTTAGAAGTTGGGGAAATCGCCGTCACTAAAAAAGACCGTTACCGAGTTCAATTGACAAGGTATATGTAATAAGTTAGGAGTTAAGAGTGAGGGTTTATTTAACCTCTTTAACCTCAAACTCCTAACTATATACTTAAGCTTTAAAATGTTTTGCTAACATATTCAAAAGAAGTTTGCGCGGTACAAGCCGAGATAATTTGCTTCTCATTTGAGTCGTAGTATCAGAACTAATAACAGTTGGATAGCCTTTTTCCAAAGCTTCTAAAGATTCCCAAACCACTTTTTCGGAAGAATAACCTTTCTCTGTAGTACTTGCCAGCGCTGGAGGAAAATTAGCTTCTGTAAAAAAGTTTGTTTCTATTGGCCCTGGACAAGTTACTAGAATACGGACACCATATTGACGATTTTCTGCCCATAGTGCCTCACTAAAGCTGAGAATAAAAGCTTTAGTAGCAGCATAAACAGAAAGGTATGGTATCGGTTGAAATGCGGTAATAGAGGATACGTTAATAATACTTCCAGACCGACGTTGCCGCATCAATGGGAGAAATTTATGCGTTAAATCTACCAATGCTAAAACATTTAATTGTACGATTTTAATTTGTCTTTCTCCATCACTTTCAGCAAAGTCGCCATAGTAACCCAAACCAGCATTGTTGATTAATAAGTCAATGGTTAATCCCTTTGCTTTTGTGGCCTCAAATACAGCACAAGCTGCATTAGGTTCTGTGAGGTCTTTGAGTATAACGTCTACTTGAATTTTGTGTTCTTCTTGTAGCTCTTTAGCTAATTGGCTTAGTTTCTCTTCAGAACGAGCAACAAGTACAAGATTGGTCTTGCGTGCAGCTAGTTCTTGGGCAAAAGCTTTACCAATACCACTAGAAGCACCAGTAATTAAAGCAGTTGGCATTCTACATATTCAGATAGTTTTTAAGCACCTTATAAATCTTAGCTATGCTGGCTATAAGTTTTAACTACCCAAAGTGGTATACTCAAAAGAGTAAAAATAGTATTTAGAGGACATTTGAAAAGTCTTATTTTTGGGATCAAAAGTTTTATATCCCTCTAAATCCACACCACTTGCTTCTCCTGTTCGGAGACGCTATGCAAAACACTTGGTGGATGCCAAAACACTAAAAAAGGAGGACTTTGATTCCGGTTCCTCCATTTTTTAGAGGGTTTGGGGAGACATAAATGTACCTAAAGTCTCAGTGAAACTCTTTTTAAACAACATCTTAATACTGAAGTTTGAGCCGAGAAAGCCTGCACTCAAAACTTATCCTTTCCTTCCTCAAGACTTGACTTTCGGAAGCGATATTAATTCTCCAACCACACCGATATGAGAAATTCTTAAATCTTCTTCATCTGTATATTGAATAGAGGAATCAATTTTTTCTGGGAAGTCTCCGTCTTGGCGCGACCACTCAAATACAAATTTATAATTTAAGTGTTTGAGGTTAGAAAATATCTGCTTCCATTGGCTGCGTCGAATTCGATTTCCCCACCTTGATTGTAATTCTCTTGAGTAGGCTTCCTGTTGATAAATAAAGAAATCAAATGGTCTTTCTTCTCTATTTCTGTGATCCACTAAATCAATGAGATGAAACATAAAGCCATCTTCAGAGAGGCTACTTGCAAGATTTTTTAAAAGTGGCACAACATCATCAACTGGCACATGCTCTAACACAGATTTAGAGAATATGAAATCTATTCTTTCTTGAGTAGGCATTTTTTGAGACAAATCAATTGGAGCAATGTATTCTATACCCAAGTCTTTCAAGGCTTCTACAGATAAATTTTTTAATGAGAGCAGTTTTTTTAAACGTAAGTCAAGAATGTGACGATCTTCAAATGTAGATAGACTATCCAAGATACTCCAATCTACAGACTGAGATACAGCTTTGAAAATATTTTCGGGTTGCAATAACGGATAAATATCTGTTGCATAAACCTGTTTTGCTCCAAGAAGATAAAATACTAATGAATGAGTCAGCAACCATCCACTTCCAATTTCAAGGCAAATCTTATCACGCAATACATATTTCTCTTTACCAGACTGAAGCAGATAGATAGCAACTTCGTTGGCACAAATATCAAGCCTTTTACCTCTGACTGCTAGCTTGCTTGAATGCATTCTATTATATAAAACTTGATATAGATCGGACGATCTAATAATTGATTTGGTTCGTTCATCAAGGAGATTTTTTACTATATTTTTCATTTTGCACACCTCTCTTACTTAATTTCTCGTGAATTGAACATAACATAACACTATTAACTGTAGCAGTAAGATGGATTTGTGGATAACAAAAGCATCTAACCGTTGTTGCTTATTATACAGTTATGCACCTTTGCTGATAGGTGACAAAAACCTTTCATCTGATAACTGAGGATTGAGCGGAAACTCAGCTTGGTATTAGCATCAGATGTAGCAATGTATAAAAATAATAATTTTTATGATGACAATTTCAAATACATTTGAATTGTTAATTACCATTTTTCAGACCAATAGATAATTTCTGATGTTGAACTATTAATAGCAACACCATAACTATCTCCATGATTCCACTTGAAACCAGGTCTACCTTTGTCGTCTGCATTTAATACTAATATTTCATAACTGGCTGGAAAAGATTCTGTATGAGAGTCACTGGTGTAGAAGAAAGTTGTCGGTACACCGTTAGGCTGGTTTATGTGGTCGTTTGTATTACCACCCCTATAGTTGTGCTTTGCACTACTTCTGTATTGTGATAGTAATTTTGCTATCTTGTTTGGTGATTCTTTCAGCCTAATTTGAAAAAAACTACTTCCTTGCAAAATTTCGGGAGAGTAAGCAATGCGAACACCTTTGGTATCAGTGGGAATCTCATTAGGAAAATGCTTTACTCGCTCGTTATCAGACCATAATAATTGATTACGAATTTCTTTGTAACGTGATGTATCAGTTATTATTTTAGGTTCGCTAGTACTGCTAAAAGTTGTTCTTAGAAAAAAGCTTCCCCCGACAATACAAAGACTAGCTAGGGCTAATAAAAATTGCGATCGCTTCATTAAGTTGGGTTCGTTTAACTTTCATATTCATATACCCAACTAATAAACTAAATTAGTACTATTGCGGAGATGCGATCGCAGATATTAACAGAAACTTTGCGTATTCCGGGTAAATTTGGGGTTATTGTAAAATTACCGTGAAGCTGGTAAATGATTACCTAGTCAAAAACCGTAGGTTATCCTCATTGAGGCTAGTACTAGCAGTGTAGCTAAAGAAATGAATTCCACAGCCATCTATTTTTTTCAATTCTTCCTGATAAAGCAATAACTAAGGCGGATATATAAATAGTAGATGCACCTTAATTAAATCATAGCCCTCAGCTTTTAGTTGGGGGCTTTTTTTTATTGTTGATATCTGTAATTGGGAAATAAAAGAAAATTGGATACGAGTTAAATTTGCCCGGATATAGTAATCAATAAAGCGGATTAATAAATAGTAGATGCACCTTAATTAAATCATAGCCCTCAACTTTTAGTTGAAGGCTTTTTTATTGCTGATACCCATAATTTAGGAAAAAAAATCGGATGTAAGTTAAATTTGCCCGGATATAGCAATCAATAAAACGGATTAATAAATGGTAGATGCACCCTAATAAATTACAGCCCTCAGCTTTAAGCTAAGGGCTTTTATTATTTAAATATAGATGGCAGCAAACTGGGAGCTAACCATACTGCATAACCAAGAAATCCAAACAGCAGGGTAATCAGGACAGTGATGCCGTAGCTGATGCAAATTAATAAACCGTCAGATTCGATGGTGGCAACAGTTAAAAGTAAAATACCGATAGTGGGGATGGGATTTGTAAACGGAATTGGTAATATTAATAATACTGTCAACAAGGAGATACAAAACCCATTAATTCGCCAAATCAAAGGATTATTAGCTATTTTTGGCAATCGAGGACGGGTAATTTTCTGTAAAACTTTGGTAAGGTGTCCCAAGTTTTGCAAAAGTAACTGGGCGAAGGGACGAGGAAATTTGTAGTTAGCGATTCTTTTCGGTAGCCAAGGCGATCGCCTTCCTAAAACCATTTGTGCTGACAGTAGTAAACAAGCACCACCAAAAGGGCCAGTTAATCCCGGTGGCATAGGAAATAAAAAGGGCAAAACTAATAATGTAATTACCAAGCTGAACCCTCGTTCTGAGGTTTCTGCCAGAACATCACCTAGAGTAAGCGGTTGTTCAGCTAGGCGTTGCAACAGGGACTTTATATCTTGAGAAAATCTCAGATGCATTTGGGGTGAGTTGATGCAAGTTCCCACATTTTTAGCAGAGGAAGATGGGGAGAATAACCCCTAACTCTTAACTCCTGATTTCTGGGGTACTAAAACAGCTATAGCTTTAGATATAACCCGAAAATGAGCCGGTGTGTAAGTAGTGATTTCACCATCTGTATTAATAGGACGCTGTTTGCGAGTATATACTTTTATTTCTTGACCTTGAAGAGAACGTACACTCTCCCAATGTATATGTCGCCCTTCTCGCATCGCCGGGAGTAATAGTATAATCTGCCACCAGTGTTTAATCTCCAAGCTATAGAGGTCTAACCTTTGGTCATCTATTGTGGCATCGTCAGCCACAGCCATACCACCGCCATAATAACGGCCGTTACCCACAGCAATTTGTACTGTTTTCACGCTAACTGATTCACCATTGATCGCAATCTCCGCAGTAAAAGGTCTAGCTTCCCAAAGGACTTGCAATGCAGTGGCAGCATAAGCAAATACTCCCCAACGGCGTTTAACTTCTTTGGTAAGTCGTTGGGTAATTTTGACACTCAATCCCAGACTAGCAACGTTAAAAAAGTGCTTGTCGTTTACCCAACCCAAGTCGATGCGACGTAAATTTCCATCTGCAATAATTTTGCAAGCTTCACCGAGGGAATTCGGGATTTCCAAAGTCCTTGCTAGATCGTTAGCAGTTCCCAGAGGCAAGATTCCCAAAGGTAACTGAGTCTCAACTAAAGCATCTACTGCGGCATTGAGAGTACCATCTCCTCCACCAATGATTACTAGGTCAACTTGATGCTGATAGCGCAATATAACTTCACCAAGATGTTTTGGGTCTTCTGTAGACTCTTCAATTAAATCAAAGCCGAGTGTCTTCAGATATTCAATCGCTTCCGACAGACCCTTTTGCCCTTGGCGGGCATGACGATTTACTAACAACAGTGCGCGGGAACTCATAGATAGTACCTTTTATTGTCGATCTGTCCAATTATCTGCATCCATGTATTCTGCCTAAAGTTGACTAGAAAAACTTCTTTAAACTGTTTTGATAGTTATCAAAAGTGACTTTTGCAAATGCTTATTATATTGCATCTAATAATTTTTAGTTTCTATTTTATCTAGTTTATCTCTATTAGCCCTCTGTGTGTTGATACTCAGTAAATATGCTTTTTAGTCATTTAAGAAATGAATTTAGGTATTTTTCTTTGTCATAGACAAATTTTCGGAGTATTCTGACACTCCGAAAATCATACCAAAAAATGAGATATTTTTTATTGCCACAGATACATATTTGGATATTTAATTTGTATTAATACTATTAATCTAGGGATAATATTGGACTTCTGAAAAAATATAGTAATCAGATTTTATTCCTGTTCGCGTAGCGTGGCGTAGCCATAATTATCTGGGTAAGCTAGGAAACAGGGAACAGAAAATAAGGGTATAAATGTGTACTGAATATTGTTCAAAAATCAAATAAGAGTCTTATATAAGGACATGTGTACATGTATCTTGCCTTTGTCCATCGAAAAAATCACTGATAAATTATTAGGTATCGTACTTTCTTCGCCGTTTAACTGGATTCATCCACACTTCCAAAAGACTAAATGCCTGTGAAAAAAGTAACGTCAAGCATAAATAAACCACCGCTACACCTGCGTAAATTTCAAAAGCGCGATAGTTATCAGCAACAATTAACTGTCCTTTCCGTAGTAATTCTTCCAACCCAATTACAGAAACTAAGCTAGTATCTTTCAATAAACTGATAAAGTCATTACCCAAAGGTGGAATCATCCGCCGGAAAGCTTGGGGAAAAATGATATAAATCATTGTTTGTACAGAACTCAAACCTAATGATTGTGCTGCTTCGGCTTGTCCTGTTTCAATCGATTGAATGCCTGCACGCACAACTTCGGCGGTGTAGGCGGCGTTATTTAAGCTTAAGGCAATTACTCCAGCAGTGAGGCGATCGAAGGTAAATGTAAAACCAAGTTCTTGCGAAATTGCTGGAAAACCAAAGTAAATCATAAAAATTTGCACCAATAAAGGTGTTCCCCGAAAAAAATCTACATAGGCCCTCGCTATCCAACGCACAGGTGCGATTCGAGAAAGGCGGACAATACCAATTAGGGAACCTCCAATTAAACCAAACACTACAGAAAGTATCGTTAATTGTAACGTTACTAATGCTCCCTGTAATAAAGTCGGAAAAGCCTGCAAAATCACACTAATTGAGCTAAATATTTTAGGTGCGCCAGTACTACTCTGATTCTCAAATGGCGATTTTGCTGGTAGTGATGGCGGTTCAGCTTTAAACCATTTCTGGTAAATTTGGGAATAAGTGCCATTTTTCAAAACTCGATCCAAACCATCATTTATTAATGCCAAGTTCGGCGAATTTTTAGCCGTAGCAATGCCATAAAACTCCTCTGTCAGCAATTGCTGTACTATTTTTATCCCCTGAAGATTGCCCGTATTAATAGCATATAAAGTCACTGGTGCATCATTGATTACCGCATCCACATTACCATTGGTCAATTCTTGCAGGGCTAAAGGTGCTGAATCAAAACTGCGAATTTGCACTCCGGGAATACTCTTAGCCTTTGCAGCCCCTGTTGTACCAACTTGGACGGCAATTTTTTTATTTTTGAGACTGTCAAAGCCAGTAATATTTTGATTATCTGCACGGATTGCGATCGCTAACCCAGCTTTAAAATAAGGACGGGAAAAAGAAATCGTCTTCGCCCTCTCCTGGGTAATCGTGATCGAACTAATGGCCGCATCTACCGTTTTGGCTCCCAAAGCCGGGATAATGCCATCAAAAGGCAGACTTTGAAAATCTACTTTAAAGTTAGCTGCAACTGCGATCGCATTCATCAGATCAATCGAAAAACCTTGCAACTCACCACCTTGTTTTTGAAACTCAAAAGGTGGAAACGCCGGTTCTGTAGCAACCCGCAGAGTTTTTCCCGCACTAGAGTTCACAGCACAGCCAGTCAATAACAAACAGCTAAAACCAACAACCACACACCAGCGCAACCAACGCCCAAAACCAAATTTAGCCATATTATTTTCTCTTCCCTCTGCGCCTCTGCGGTTTGTTAAAAAGCTTACAATCAACTGTAGAGCAGCTTGACACAAGTAATGAACAATACCATCCCCGCCATTATTTTTGACAATATCGAAAAAAACTTTGGTTCCCTAAAAGTCCTTAAAGGAATCACAGGCGAAATCAATCGGGGAGAAGTCGTTGCAGTTATCGGTTCCTCCGGCTGTGGTAAAAGTACGCTATTACGCTGCTTTAATGGACTAGAAACCATCGACAATGGGCGTTTAATAATCAACGGGATCAACTTATCTAAGCCCACAGTCAACTATAGCCAACTGCGGCAACTACGAACACAAGTAGGTATGGTTTTCCAGCAGTTCAATCTGTTTCCTCATCTTAGCGTTCTAGAAAATATGACACTTGCACCGCGTAAAGTCTTGGGTAAAACACCAAAGGAAAGCGCCCAATTAGCAAGATTATATTTAGAAAAAGTTGGCTTACATGACAAAGCATCTGCTTATCCAGAACAACTTTCTGGCGGACAAAAGCAACGAGTAGCGATCGCCCGTAGCTTATGTATGAATCCCCAAATCATGCTATTTGACGAACCCACCAGCGCCTTAGATCCCGAACTCGTCGGCGAAGTTTTGCAAGTGATGCAACAATTGGCATCAGAAGGGATGACAATGGTGGTTGTCACCCATGAAATGCAATTTGCAAAAGAAGTAGCCCATCAGGTGATATTTTTAGACAAAGGTATTGTGACAGAAAAGGGTTCAGCTTATGAGGTACTGACCAATCCCCAAAGCGATCGCCTACGTATTTTTCTCAGTCGCCTTCAAATAATTCATAGTGATAAATAATAGAAATTCTATTCCAGGTTGACAGCATAACTAGTAGTCTGTCAATAAATAATTGATGGATAAATTTCCTGTAGAGACGGCGATTTATCGCGTCTCTCTAACCGTCAAAATGAATTTGACAGCATAACTAGGGCGATCGCATTTCCTGGATTTGGATAAATTTACAAAACGGACAAAACGGAAAAATACAAGACGCGATGAATCGCGTCTCTACAAGGGGGGATATTCAACGGGGTGGGGTTACTGGCTTATTTAATCCGATGTTGNACTAGTAGTCTGTCAATAAATAATTGATGGATAAATTTCCTGTAGAGACGGCGATTTATCGCGTCTCTCTAACCGTCAAAATGAATTTGACAGCATAACTAGGGCGATCGCATTTCCTGGATTTGGATAAATTTACAAAACGGACAAAACGGAAAAATACAAGACGCGATGAATCGCGTCTCTACAAGGGGTGATGGGGTGGTTGTTCGCGATCGCTCTCCCAATTGATTGGGTTATTGATAATATATTGTCTAATTTGATCGAGGGCGAATTCATTACGAATGATGTTGTCATGAAACCTTTCTTGCCATCCAAAACCTTGATATATTTGATTAATTTCAAATGTACATCGTCCTTTGTACCATCTAATAATTTTAGAAAGAGAATTTTTAGACAACATCGGATTAAATAAGCCAGTAACCCCACCCCGTTGAATATCCCCCCTTGTAGAGACGCGATTCATCGCGTCTTCTTCCTGTGTTCGTGGATTAATCGCGTCTTTTTGTATTTGATTAATAACCAAAATCCCATGAATATGATTAGGCATGACGCAAAATGAATCTATCTGGCAATTAGAAAAATGATTAGGAATCTCGTACCACAATTTATGAGCAATTTCTCCAATTGGCGATCGCTGCATTTCATCCTGCACAACCTCACCAAAAAAGCATTTCTTCCCGTCGGTGCAAATAGTCACGAAATATCCAGCGTTCCTAGCATAACTCCATGCTGGCAAACGTGTTGAATCAATTCGATATTTACCTTTGTATTTAGGTTTGTTGTTTTCTGGTTGAGGCTCGTAATGATTCATGATTACATCTTTGATTGATACAAAAATTTATGCAATTATTGCTTTGCATTGATGTAATTGCCAACCCAAAAAACTCGGAATTATTCGCGCTATGTAAATGACAGGAAGGAAGAAGACGCAATGAATCAGGAGGAAGACGCAATGAATCGCGTCTCTACAAGATGTATGGTCTATTTGTTACGTTCTTTTTTAAAATTGGTATAAATATGGCGTTTCTCGATTGCATGCAATCTGGTTCGGATCGGGTTTTTTGATAAAAATTATAATAGATGACAAAAACGCCTTGTAGAGACGGCGATTTATCGCGTCTCTCTTGTTTGTCCACAACACAAGTCCATTCGTTGAGAACACAAGCCCATTTGTTCAGAACACAAGCCCATTCGTCCAGAACACAAGCCCATTCGTCCAGAACACAAGCCCATTCGTCCAGAACACAAGTCCATTCGTTGAGAACACAAGTCCATTCGTTGAGAACACAAGTCCATTCGTTAAGAACACAAGTCCATTCGTTAAGAACACAAGTCCATTCGTTGAGAACACAAGTCCATTCGTTCACAACACAAGTCTATTCTCAACCATTTGTTGTTTAGTGTCGTGTAATTACTGAGTCAATAGTCCAATCTTATTAAAAAAAATACCTTTTTTTGCAAGTTTTACTGAACCACTACATTGTCCCATTGAGACACTCTAGAAAGATAAGGTTTAGTAAAAAGTATCCATTGATGCCACGCAAAAAAAGAAGCTCTCCCGTGCTAGAAAAAACCGAACAGAGAGTAATCGGATTTAAATCAATTGATTCCAGCCTTGACTTTGGTGATTCCATCAGCTTAAACCATTTAACCGAGTTAACCGGGCAACTCCGCAACCAGATAGACGAGTATAATATGATGCTAACCGCCCTTGACTCGGCAAAAGCAGAAATAGAAACCCTGGAAAAGACCATTCGGGAAACTTCAGAACGCTTAGTCAGTGGTGTGGTGTTAAAGTATGGCAAAGACAGTCGGGAATACGAAATGACAGGCGGAGTCCGCAAAAGCGATCGCATTCGTAAAGCCACTATCACCCGGTTAAAATCCACCGCAGACTCAAAAGCGGCTTCTACACAGACAGCCGTAACAAGCAACAAGTAGGCATCATTACACCATAAATGATGCCCATTGCTTTGCGATCGCGCTTGTCTCTTTGTTGGTTTATTCCTCAATCAACTCATTTGTTATAAAAAGATGATTGCAGACAATGTAACAATAGCGATCGCAACCAAATCCTTTTAGCTATACCCACCAGTGAACGCCCCTAACAATATCTCTGCACAAACTCAAAATCGCAAAGCCGATCATATTCGGATCTGTTTAGAAGAAGATGTTCAGTCGCATCAAATCACCAATGGACTAGAACGTTATCGTTTTACCCATTCTTGCTTACCCGAAATCAACCATGACGATATTGATATCAGTACAGCTTTCTTGGGAAAACACCTTGACGCACCCTTGTTAATTTCTTCTATGACTGGCGGAACAGAACAAGCCGCAACCATTAATCGACGCTTGGCCCAAGTCGCGCAACATTACAAAATTGCAATGGGTGTTGGTTCCCAACGGGTAGCGGTGGAAAAACCCCAGGTGGCTGATACTTTTGCTGTCCGCAAGTATGCACCCGATGTTCTGCTATTTGCGAATTTGGGGGCTGTGCAACTTAACTATAAGTACGGCTTAGATGAATGTCTGCGAGTAGTTGATATTCTAGAGGCTGATGCCCTGATTTTACACATTAATCCTCTACAAGAGTGCATTCAACCCAAAGGTGACACTAATTTTCGGGGTTTGCTTGACAAGATATCTGATTTATGCGCTAAACTGCCAGTGCCAGTAATTGCGAAAGAAGTTGGTAACGGCATTTCAGCAGCGATCGCCAGCAAACTGATAGCCGCCGGAGTAGCAGCAATTGATGTCGCTGGTGCGGGGGGAACTTCTTGGGCAAAGGTGGAAAGCGAACGGGCCGAAAATCCCTTGCAGCGTCGCTTAGGGAGAACTTTTGCTGATTGGGGTTTACCGACAGCAGAGTGCATTACAACTATTAGAGCGATCGCTCCAAATGTGCCTTTAATTGCTTCAGGAGGTTTGCGTCATGGATTGGATGTTGCAGTTGCGATCGCCTTGGGAGCAGATATAGCTGGTTTAGCAATGCCTTTTTTGCAAGCAGCAGCAACATCAGAGACAGCAGTAGCGGAACTCGCTGAAGTATTAATTGCCGAAATCACCACAGTCTTATTCTGCACTGGTAACGCCAGCTTGTATCAGTTAAAGCACTCTGGCAGTTTACAGCGCATAGAATAAATTAGGTAGGTCATTTGTCGTTTGTCATTTGTCATTTGTCAATACCCCAATCCCCAGTCCCCAATCTCCAATCCCCAATTCCCAATAACTAATGCGTAATTTTATCAAACAAACTTTTGCTAGCTTAGTTGGCACCTTATTAGGACTAATTATTTTCGGTGGTCTAGGAACTGCTGGACTATTCTTGCTAATATTGGCTGCTACCTCTTCTAAAGATACTGGGCCAAATGTGAAAGATAAGTCAGTGTTGGTTTTTGACTTATCGATGAAAATTACTGATAGCGAACCTAGTTCTGGCGAACTGTTTCAAAACACAATATCAGGTGTAGATGATGAAAGGATATCACTCCGCAAAGTTGTGGAAACTTTAGAAAAAGCGCGACGCGATCCGCGAATTGTCGGGATCTATCTAGATTCAACTAGCACAAGCCAAGCGAGTAATATCGGTTATGCTTCCCTTAAAGAAATTCGGAAGGCGCTGGAAGAGTTTCGCGCTTCTGGGAAAAAGATTGTAGCTTATGGCAGTGATTGGAGTAAAAAGGAATATTACCTTAGTTCAGTGGCAGATTCCATTGTCCTTAATCCTTTGGGATTGATGGAAGTCAATGGTTTGAGTTCACAGCCAATGTTCTTAGCGGGTGCATTACAAAAGTATGGCATTGGCGTTCAAGTTGTGCGAGTGGGTAAATTTAAAGGTGCTGTGGAACCGTTTATCCTGAAAAAATTGAGTCCAGAAAACCGCGAACAAACTCAGAAATTGTTAGATGATGTTTGGGGAGAGTGGCGCACTACTGTGGGTGCAAGTCGGAAAATTGAACCTAACCAGTTGCAAGCGATCGCAGATAGTCAGGCGATACTGGAAGCCGCCCAAGCTAAAACCAACGGTTTAGTCGATCGAATAGCATACCCTGATGAAGTGGTAACAGACCTCAAAAAATTGACAGCTAGCGATAAAGACGACAAAACATTCCGACAAATTAGTTTCAATAGCTACGCAGAAGTTTCTGGTAAATCTTTAGGTGTAGAACGTAACTCCAAAAATCACATTGCCGTTGTTTATGCTGAGGGCGAGATTGTTGATGGTAAAGGTGATGATGGGCAAGTAGGAGGCGATCGCTTTGCCAAAATCTTCAGCAAACTCCGACAAGACAAGGATGTAAAGGCTGTTGTATTACGGATTAATAGTCCTGGTGGTAGCGCTACCGCAGCCGAAGTTATGCAGCGAGAAGTGAAATTAACCCGTGAAGTAAAACCGGTTGTAGTGTCAATGGGCGATGTCGCTGCCTCTGGTGGTTACTGGATTGCTAGCGACTCTAATCGCATTTTTGCCGAACCAAATACCATTACAGGCTCAATAGGTGTGTTTGGGTTGCTATTTAATGGTGAAAAGCTGGCCAATAATAACGGCATCACCTGGGATTCGGTGAAAACTGGAACCTATGCTGATAGTCAAACAGTTTCGCGCCCGAAATCAACCCAAGAGTTAGCACTTTATCAGCGCAGTGTTAACCGCATTTATAATATGTTTCTAAATAAAGTTTCTCAAGGTCGCAAACTCCCAGAACAAAAAGTAGCAGAAATTGCCCAAGGAAGGGTTTGGTCTGGTGTAGCGGCGAAGGAAATTGGTTTGGTAGATGAAATTGGCGGTTTGAATAGTGCGATCGCGTATGCTGTCAAAGAGGCAAAACTAGGAGAAGACTGGGAAGTGGAAGAATATCCTCGCACTAACGGTTTCGGAGAACGCTTTTTTGGGCGTGCAACTGAAGAAGCGCGGACTGCTTTAGGGATTGAGGTGGCGCAACTCAAACCATCTAACCCCCTCACCAATGAACTCCAGAAATTCCAACAAGAAGTAGAAATTTTGCAAAAAATGAACGATCCAAAGGGGGTTTATGCCCGTTTGCCTTTCAACTTGAAGATTGAGTAGATGCTTTTTTAGGCGTTGCTCAATTCAGATGTGAAAATGATTTTGCGTGATTTCAGAATCCTTGTAGAGACGCGAAATGTTGCGTCTCTTCTCTTCGCATCAGTCTAAAAGGATGTTTTAAAAGTCTTATTGTAGGTATCAAAACGTTCTAGTAGTCTGTCAAATTCATTTTGACGGTTAGAGAGACGCGATAAATCGCCGTCTCTACAGGAAATTTATCCATCAATTATTTATTCACAGACTACTAGATCCCCCTAAATTCCCCGATAAATTGGGGGACTTTGATTCTTCCCCCTTTTTAAGGGGGGTTAGGGGGGATCGACAAGTGCCTAAAATCACAGCTAAATACTTTTAAAACATCCTCTAAACAATTAGTTTTTAAGTGGACATGATGCAGCCAAACTGCATCATATATCTCAGAAATATTACTGAACCATCCAGACAATAAATGTAACTAACATATACATAAAGATTGTCAGGATGCTGAATATGTCAGATTTACCACTTCAGTGCAAAAATTTGAAAGAGCAAGTTGAGTCGATATTACAACTTTCACAGCAAGAACCAACGCTACATTCTCAAGATATTACACCTGTACAAACTTCCCTAACTAAGGCGATTTCTCCCAAGTTTGAGATTGTGTTTGCGGGTGCGTTTAGTGCCGGTAAATCAATGCTAATCAATGCACTATTAGAGAGAGAATTACTTTACAGTGCAGAGGGACACGCTACTGGTACAGAATGCAAAATCGAGTATGCAGAAGTAGAGAAAGAACGTGTTGTTTTGACATTTTTAAGCGAAGCAGAGATTCGGGAACAAGCAGTTTATTTGTGTAAGCAGCTAGGATTTAAGACAGTACCTAATATTAACCAAACTGATGTAATTAACTTACTACTTGAAGGTTCTGAAGCGATTATTCAGCAGGAAGGTGGTGAAAGTAAATCAGAACGTGCAAAACAGGCGAAGGCGTTAATGTTATTGCTAGAAGGATATATAGCAAACCGCGATCGCATCAACACGGTTAATAATGCTACATACTCAATGGAGCAATTTCACTTTTCTAACCTCAAGGAAGCTGCGGGATATGCCCGTCGGGGTAGTAATAGTGCAGTATTGAAGCGAATAGAATATTACTGCAATCATCCTCTGCTAGAAGATGGCAATGTAATTATTGACACACCTGGTATCGATGCCCCAGTAGAGAAAGACGCACAACTAACTTATGCCAAAATTCAACATCCTGATACTTCGGCGGTAGTGTGTGTGCTAAAACCTGCTTCGGCGGGTGATATGACAAAAGAAGAAACAGAACTATTGGAATTAATGCGGCAAAATGGAGGAGTACGCGATCGCGTTTTCTATGTCTTCAACCGCATCGATGAAACTTGGTACAATACCCAACTACGGCAACGATTAGACGATTTAATCAGTGGGCAATTTGCTAATTCAAACAAGGTTTATAAAACCAGTGGATTATTAGGATTTTACGGCAGTCAAATTAAACAGACAAGCCAAGGAGATAGATTTGGTTTAGATTCTGTTTTTGCAGAAAGTATTAAAGGTTTAGATGGTAAAGAAGAAACACCACAATTTGTCTATGCCTTTAACAACTACTGTGTAAATTCAGGAAAGCTTTCTACCAGTAAATTTCGTGTTTCTGTTAACGGCTTTGAAACTCCAAATCAAAATTATGTGCGGATTTTAGGAGATTGGGGAAAAGAACTCATAGACAAGCTAATTCAAGATAGTGGTACTGAAGAATTTCGCACAGCTATTACTCGCTATCTTACAGAAGAAAAGCGTCCGCAGTTATTTAAAAATCTTGCTGATGATTTGGAAGATGTTTGTATTAAACTGAAAAAGCATTATCAGAGTGTACAACGTAATTTAGATAGTCAACCCCAAGAAATTGAGAGTATGAAGTTGCAAGAGTTGCAACGCCTAAATCAGCAACTCCAACAAATTGGTAGAGAATTTAACGAGCATATCACAGAAGAAGTGAACTTAATAATCAATAATTCTTGTGATGCTTTTGAATCAGATTTTAAGCAATTGCAATCACGAATGATTCGCCGTTTAGATGAATTGCTAGATAGTTTTTCTGTAGCTTCTGCTTATCAACGTGCAACTATCAGCCACCCTCGCAACGCTACCGCACCTTTAATTGCTATTTTAGTAGAGGCATTTTATTACTTAGCAAATCAATTAGAAGATATTTTGATTGAATCTTCTCAGCAAGTAGTTGCAAATTATTTCCAGCGATTGATTGAAAAAATTCGCAAATCAGAATACTATCGCCAATTGTATCGTTTATTAGATAATGATGGCGGCATTGAACAAGAGATTAGAAATTTAGAAAAAAGCGTTACTCAAGCATTAGTGAGTGCAGCTAGTGTAGAGTGCGATCGCTTCGTGCGAGAAAGTCCGAGATTTTATGATGAAGGCACTTTTTCTATATATCAATTTCGCCAGACTTTATTACAAACCTCTCAAGGTTATGACGCTGAAAGTATCGTAGAAGCAGAACCAGCAATTAGGCAATTATTGAAGTTAGATTTTGAACCAAAAGTCTCTCAAACTATTCGTAAATCTTTCCGTCAAACCATTAATCAAACATTGAAAACTCAGTTATTACCAATGGCAGAACAGCAAGCAGATGAGATTTTGCAGCAATACCCACAGGCGCGGGCTTATTTAGAGAAAACACTGCAACAAGAAGCTGAAGAAAAAATTGCGAATAATCGGCGATTATTGAGTGTTGTTGAAGAAAATATTGCCACCTATAATTCAGCAGCTTCTAGTATCAATAGTTGTTTACAGGCGATGAAATTATATGACCATTTCTTGCCTGTAATTGGTGATTCTTTTGATGCTGATGGGAAGTTTGCTAATAATGGATTTGTAGTTTCAGATGCGGTGCAAGAGGTTTAATTTTAATCTCAAATCATTTTTGAGATAATTGTAGCTTTTAGTGAGTGCTTTAGGGACTTCCAAAAAATAAAATATACAGTAGGGTGTGTTAGGCGAAAGCCGTAACGCACCGAGATATCTGGCGGTGCGTTACGCTGTCGCTAACGCACCCTACAAAATTGGATATTTTTTTAATTGGAAGTCCCTTAGCGCTCACTAAGTACAGTTTTGTTTTGCGTAAAGAGGTTAAGGAGAATATTTTGGTCGAAATCAACAACAATGGCAGATGTCGTAGAAGAAAATCAAGAATTGAGGTTGATATGCAAGATGAATTTAAGCCAATAGAGTGTAATGATAGTGATGTTTTGGACTTTGGAGACAACATATACAAAGTTGCTAAATTAAAACAAGCAATGGATACCTCAGCTAACTCCCATCTGGCAAATATATTGAATGAAGAATTAAGGAGGAAGGGAGTAGATATAAACAATTCTCTTGTGAATTTGTTTCAGAAGGGTACAGATTGTGAAATTTTAACACTAGGTTCTCAAAGCTGGAAAAAAGGGAAAGTGAAAATTAAAATAAGCGTTGAATTTTATATTGAAGAGGAAGATGTACAAATAACTAACAGTAACAATTCAGAAATTACTGAACCAGAATCTCCTCTTGACGATCTTCGCCGCATGATTCACGAGTAAAATTAGTCAATCCAAATTTACATATAGCAATCTTATTTGATTCGTAAAAATTCGCGGTGTCAAGATCCCCGACTTCTTTAAGAAGTCGGGGATCTAACTTTTTATCAATTACTTAGGCATTGGTATAACCTATTAAAATTCGTCACTATCCTAAATACTTATGCTTATCAAACGTCGGCAATTTCTTGCAAGCTGTGGACTAGCTACCCTAGCCACCCAAATATCACCACTTACCGCTAAAGGTGAACTCGTAAACACCATCCGTAAGCCTTCCCACCTACAAGTAGGTGATACTGTAGGATTCATCTCCCCTGCGGGTATCGTTGACGCTAAAGATATCGAAGCAGCGCAGCAATCAATCTCACAATTAGGGTTAAAAGTCAAACTGGGGAAGCATATTTTAGATCGTTACGGCTATTTAGCGGGTAAAGATGGCGATCGCGCCGAGGATGTAAACTTGATGTTTAGCGATCGCACCATCAAAGCAATTATCCCCATGCGTGGCGGTTGGGGCTGTAATCGCATCCTACCACTACTAAACTACTCCCTAATCCGCTCACATCCAAAAATTATCATCGGCTACAGCGATATTACGACGCTGTTGTTAGCAATTAATGCCCGTAGTCAAATGATTACTTTTCATGGGCCAGTTGCCACATCTACCTGGAATCAATTTACAGTGGATTACTTCAAACGCATCCTATTTAATGGTGAAGCTGTGACTATGCAAAATCTCAACCCTAGCGAAGTGCGGGTGGAGACAATAGCACCAGGAAAAGCGAGAGGTAAACTTGTAGGTGGAAACTTATCAGTGCTATCGGCGATGGTAGGTTCACCTTATCTACCTTCCTGGAACAAAAGTATCTTATTTGTGGAAGAAGTTGGCGAGGATGTTTACCGTGTAGATAGAATGCTGACGCAGTTAAAAACTGCTGGAATACTTAATCAAATTTCTGGCTTTATCTTTGGACAATGTACTAATTGTAAACTTGGAGATGAACCATCATTTACATTAATCCAAGTATTGCAACAACACATACTTCCTTTAGGTATTCCTGCTTGGCATGGTTCAATGATTGGTCATATTAAAGATAAATTTACCTTACCAATCGGTGTAGAAGTGGAAATAAATGCTGAACTTGGGACAATACGAATGTTAGAGGCGGCTGTCAGTCTGGTTTAAGTATCAGCCGCGACACAGCAATTTTGATTAAGATTTTAATAGATAGTATGAATTTCTCCTCGCCATGTTACGACTAACAGAAGTAAAGCTTCCACTCGATCATCCTGAAGATGAGATCGAGACTGCCATCCTCAAAAAGCTGCAAATCACAAACGAAGAATTGATCGGTTATTCCATCTTCAAGCGTAGCTATGATGCCCGTAAAAAAGGAGAGATTAACCTTGTTTATATTCTGGATGTAGAAACAACTCAGGAGACTCATCTACTCAAGCGCCTGAAAAAAGATCCCCATGTGATGGTTAGGCCAGACATGAGTTATCGCCCAGTGGCGCAAGCACCTAGTAATTTGGCAATTCGCCCCATCATCATTGGTACTGGGCCTTGTGGCTTATTTGCGGGTTTGATGCTGGCACAAATGGGTTTTTGTCCAATCATTTTAGAACGTGGGAAAAAAGTTCGCGATCGCACCGTTGATACCTTTGGCTTTTGGAAGAAAAAATCCGACTTCAATCCAGAATCTAACGCTCAATTTGGCGAAGGTGGTGCGGGTACATTCTCCGATGGCAAACTCTACAGTCAAGTTAAAGATCCTCAGCATTATGGGCGAAAGGTATTAACCGAACTCGTCAATGCGGGAGCCTCACCAGAAATTCTCTATATCAACAAACCGCATATTGGCACATTCAAACTTGTGGGAATCGTCCAAAGTATGCGGGCTAAAATCGAATCCCTCGGCGGTGAAATTCGCTTTGAAAGTCGGGTGGAAGATATCAACATCGAAAATGGACAGGTGCGGGGAGTCACTCTTGCCAGTGGGGAATATATCGCCAGCGATTATGTAGTTTTGGCAGTAGGACACAGCGCCCGCGATACCTTCCAAATGCTATACGATCGCGGGGTTTACATCGAGCCGAAACCTTTTTCCATCGGCTTTCGCGTCGAACATCCTCAAACTCTCATCGATAAATGTCGTTTTGGCGCTCAGGCGGGACATAAACTTTTAGGTGCTGCCGATTACAAACTGGTTCACCACTGTCAAAATGGTCGTTCAGTCTATAGTTTTTGTATGTGTCCGGGCGGGTTGGTGGTTGCAGCCGCATCAGAACCGGGGAGACTTGTCACCAATGGGATGAGCCAATACTCTCGCAATGAGCGTAATGCCAACAGTGCGATCGTTGTGGGCATCACACCCGAAGATTATCCGGGTAATGCCTTGGCGGGAATTGACTTCCAACGGCGCTTGGAAGAAAAGGCTTTTGAATTGGGCGGTGGGACTTATGAAGCTCCAGGGCAGTTGGTGAGAGACTTTCTTAACCATCGCCCTTCTACAGCGTTGGGCACGGTTAAACCGTCTTATACGCCAGGGGTACATTTGGGCGATTTGAGCCAGAGTTTACCAGATTATGCGATCGCCGCCATCCGTGAAGCACTGCCCGCTTTTGACAAACAAATCAAGGGATTTGCAATGGATGATGCCGTGTTAACTGGGGTAGAAACCCGCACCTCATCACCAATTCGGATTAAACGCAAAGAGGATTATCAGAGTTTAAATACAGTCGGTCTTTATCCGGCTGGTGAAGGCGCGGGATATGCAGGGGGAATTCTCTCGGCGGGTATCGATGGTATTAAGGTAGCAGAGGCAGTGGCTTTAAGTATTTTGAGGAATTGCGTAGTTTAGCACTGTAAGCCTCGCACTAGTTTTGCACAATAGATTTTGGGCAAAATGGTAATATTATTATTCGATAATTGTCCACCGAGTTTCTACTTTTTTTTTAGTCATTATTTTATCCTCGACACTCTTTTTCAAGAGTGTTATTTTTAGGAGGATATCTGCTTGCTAGTTATGGTGTGGATAAATGATGGGATGGCTATTTGGAGGTCTTGTTAAACAATTTGAGGGTGCAGCAAAGGAGGTTGTCAGAGAGGGTAGCAAAGAAATAGCTAACTTGTTTGATGACAAACTTTACCCTTTGGCTAACAAGCTTGATTATATTGCTCAAGAAAGTATTAATCATGCAATAGAAAAAACTGAGGAATTAGAAAGTAAGGTTAAAACTGACATTGAACATCTGCTAAATACAGCAGATGATAAAGTTAAACATCACCTGGAAAAAATAGATAAGATTCGTGAAAAAGCCCTCACAGAGACTATTAGTAAAACTAATTTTTACCTAGAAAATAGAATTAATCAAATGTCACTAGCTGTAATGCAGGCGATTAGCTTGTCTCAAAACAGCATTGAGCAGAGTTTGGAAAGAATTGAATCTTTGGAAAATAAGTTATTTCAAGATGCTAATCAAATAGTTGATAAAATATCTGAACTGATAGATGGCAAACTAGAACTAATTCGGAATGAGTTAAAAAAATATTTAGTTCACGGTTTACCTAGTCCTCTTGATAAATGTAGACAAAGACTAAAAATAGCATGGAAGCCCGGTGGTCTATTTTCTGATATTGAGCTTTATGAGTTAAGCGAGTGCTATGAACTCAGTAAGTTAGATGAAAAAACATCTATCGATGAGGTATTGAAGATTTATGGACAATTACAACAAAATGCCGCTATGATGGCTGCTTTAGTAAGAAATTCTCCAGAATTAAAAAATCGAGCTATTCAAGACTGGATGAAATATGGTTTACTTTGTAAATTTTGGCGTAGCATAATGAATGGTTATGATTTAAAAAACAATGTTATGTCAGAGTATAATTCTCCACAAATTTTATTAATAGATAATCAATAAAATTAACAGAGCTTTATGTTTAAAGCAGCTAATGATAACTGGAAAACACCATTAGGATATTATGAAAAAGCAATTGAAGAACTCAGGCGTAGCCGTGAAGAGTTGCAGGAGATAAAAGGAAATAGTTTGCATATTTTTGAATCAACTATTGCAAATTTTCAAACGGATATAAAGGAATTAAAATCTGAGATTCAGACTATGCAGGAGAGATTGGCAAATACTGAAGAAACGGCAATAGAAGCTCAGATCACTTTAGCAGAGACTCAAAAAGCCTCACTAGCTGCTCAAACTGAACTACAAGCTTTGAAAGAAATTATGAGTGATGAACAAAAGTCAAATTATAAAATTCTCGAAGAATTAGGGGAAATAAAAAAGCAAATATCTCAATTGCCATCCCACTCTTTAGAAACAGATTCGGAAATCTCAATTCTTAAATCTTTATCAGATGTGCAGTTACATTTGTCTCAATTGGCAGCAGAATTAACTCTTGTATCTCATACTTCTGGTATAGATTATAGAAAATTACAGGAACTATTAGCACAACAAAAATGGCAGGATGCTGATAAAGAAACTTACTCTACTATGCTGAAAATATGTGAGCGTGAAGTAGAAGGTTTTTTAGATGATGGAGAAATTAAAAAATTTCCTCGTCATGACCTCTATATTATTAATAAGCTTTGGCTTCAATATAGCGAAGCCAGATTTGGTTTCAGCGTCCAACAACGTATTTGGCAAGTCAAAAAAGATTGTAAGCGCTTTGCTTATAAAGTTGGATGGCTAGCAAGTCTTACCAATAATGAATGGATTAAATATGAGGAATATACTTTCAGCTTAGATGCACCTAAAGGACACTTTCCATCTATATCTCGGTTAGTGGGTTTAGATTCTAGAAATCTTCGTGAGGTTGAGCATCGAGTAAAGATTTTTCTGTCACGATACTAACACTTTACCACTGAAGATAGCCTAAATATCAGCTTTAAAGTAGGCGTAACACCAGTTTTGCGCAAGATATTTTGAGCAAAATGATGATATTACTATTCGATAATCATCCAACGAGTTTCTACTTATTTATTAGTCATTATTTTATCCTCAACACTCCTGAGAAGGAGTGTTATTTTTAGGAGGATATTCGCTTGCTAATTATGGCATGGAAAATAATGGCATGGCTATTTAGAGGTTTGGTTAGAACGTAAAAGTAGTCCGAAGTACACCTACAGTCGTAGTCTCATTGTTGCTATTACCTTCTGGGTTAAAGAGAACAAATGCACCAGGAGTAATGCTGATATTATCGCTAACTCGAAAGCGATAATAGCCTTCTAAATGGTAAGGAGTCGCCCGATTGTCGCCTGTGGGGGAAAGTTGAGCAGAACCACCAGCATCACTACGATAAAGCGGCTGACCAAAAATAATCCCGGCATTATTCCCTGACTTGAATAAATCTTTGAAGTGAAGTCCCACCATCCAACTTGTAAAGGTGGTGGAAGCATTCACACTATTAGAAGAAGCATCAACAAATAATGCTGCACCGTAGCCAGATAAGGCTATCTTGGGAGAAAATCGCCATGTTACTGTACCCCCAAAGGAATTGAGTTTGACTGGTGTCCCAGCGTCAACACCAGCTAAAGCACCAACATCACCACTAATTAATCCAGTACCTAAAATATTGATTTCGTGATAACTATTGGCATAGTTTAGACCAATATCTAAGTCAGGACTGGGCTTGAAGGTTAACTGTGCAGCAACAATACTACTTCCACTAAATACACCACCCCCCAAAGGTGTCGTAGAAACTCCTGGTAGTGCCTCATCAGCAGATTTTTGGGGTAAATTGGCGTTGACGCTACCGTATAAAGCGCGTAAATCCAAATTCGGGGAAATACTATAAATAAATCCCGCCGCCGATGCTAAACCAGTACCCGAAGTCCCACCAGAAACCCGTAACACTGGGTTTAAGCCTGCAAAACGAGAAATTGACTCTTGTCCTTCGCCATAAAAAGGTGTAATTGTTGGGAAAGCATCTGATGTTTCCGCCGCAGTTCCGGCAAACAAGGTTAATTTATTAGCGACGGGAAAGATATACAGCAATTTGTAAAGCTGAACATCGTTCGCGCCAACACTCGACAAAGTATTGACATTTAACCCTGGAAATTGCGGCTCAAAACTGGTACGAGCGCTACTAGAACTTAAAAGAGGTGCAGCTAATCCTAAACTTTGTTGCAGGCTACCTTGTCCATTGGCTCCACCCAAAAAGTTATAAGCTTGCAATCCAGTAATTAATAAATCTTTACCAGTAAAGCTAGTGGTGAGATTTAATCGCACTCTATTGACTAGGATGATATTCGAGTCGCTGTTATTAGGAGCGCCGCCGGTAGCACCAACACCAGCAATAATTACCTCTCCATTAAGTTTAGTAGTCGTAGAAAATTGATTTGCTTCTAGTTTTGCGCTACGAGCTTCTACAGCATCCACTCGACCCCGCAATGTTGTTAATTCCGCCGTAAATTGTTCTTGTAGTTTCTGCAACGTGGCTAAATCTTCTTTCTTAACCAAATCACCAGTTGCAGTGGCAATCAGTTCGTTGATTCGGTCTAAACAAGCATTTAAGCCAGCAGCAAATTCATAGCGAGTCATCGCCCGATTACCGCGATAGGTTTGATTGGGATAACCTGCAATACAACCATATCGCTCAACCAAAGACTGGAGTGCCTGAAAAGCCCAATCTGTAGGTTGTACATCAGATAATTGGGATACAGATGTTACTTGTGCAAGCTTGTCTGAGGATGGAGATGAATTTGCAGATTGTGGTGTCAGTTGCTGCTGAAGCTTAACAGCAGAATCTACACCTAAATCTTGATTTTTTTGATTCTCATTATCTATCAGCAATTCGCTGGAGATATTATTTGTAAAGTTGCTTTGATGAGAATCATTTTTTTGATAATTGCTATCATTTTGATTAATAGCTACGTTTTTATCTGCAATTTCTAAATTAGGAAGGGCTTGCACAGGTGATAACCCGGCAATTAAGCATAAAAATCCCATCCCACTAGCAGAAGCTAGTAGATATTTCGCCATGACAACTCCCAACACACATAATATGGTAAAAATTAATTGCGATTTTGAAATTGATTGATAAGTAAATTTAAAGTAGATTTAGCAAGATTCTCTGGCTAACTTTAAATTTTTGATATCAGGATTTTTTCTGAATTTACTTACCGCAAAATCAGCTTATATCGCAAGTATTAAATTATAGTAAATACTATTTTGGGAAAGAATTAACAAATAATGATATTGATAGTTTTGATAATTACTATTGGCAAAATAATAATTACATCGGTCTGATTTTATGATAATGAATATAGGTATTTAGCCGAGATTAGAGGCTAAATACCTAGCAAAGAGTAATTTACCCAAAAAATTAATTTGGAGTGTATGGAAGATCGGGAGGAAAACGGCGGAAATCATTTATCTTGGGATTGTTAACCAGTTTCATCCCAGAGAAGTTTCATAGCGATCGCATAAAGAAAATTTTTAGATAATCAGTACCACACTTTAGAAAAATAAGCAATATCTTACAGTAAGTAATATTTTTAACAAAACATTTGTAACTACCCTTGCAGTTTATTTACCCACCGCCTGCTATTCTTATAGTTACTTCGGTCTGTCATAGCAGATAGATTATCCTCAATAATGTTTAAATTTCTTAGCGCTCATATACCATCCTGGTAATGTGGGTGCTTTTACTTTATGCTTCATAGCAGCAAAAAACCTAGTCCCCTTCCCGACGCGGGAGGGGGAAATTTAATAGAGAGGTTTTCCAGATAGCTTAAGCTGACAGTGAAGCTTTAACTTGACCAAAACGGCGATCGCGATTTTGGTAGCTCAACAAAGCCTGATATAATGCTTCTCGATTAAAATCTGGCCAAAGAATATCGGTGAAATACATCTCTGTATATGCCATTTGCCACAAGAGAAAATTACTCAATCGCATCTCACCGCTAGTCCGAATCAGTAAATCGGGTTCTGGAGTGTCTGCTGTGTAGAGATGTTGTTCTATTAGACTTTCATTCACTTGTTCTGCACTGAGTTCGCCACGTTGGACGAGTTGAGCTACTTGATGACAAACTCTAGTAATTTCGTTACGGCTACCATAGTTGACTGCAACAGTAAAGTGGATTGCTTGATTATTCAATGTCTCTGCTATAGAACGTTCCATTTCCGTTTGTAGAGACTTAGGTAAAGCTGATAAATCTCCAATAAACGAGATTCGCACTCCTTCCCGATGCATTTGAGCCAACTCGCGGTGTAGTAATCGCTCAAACAAATGCATCAGAAAATCAACTTCTTCAACGGGACGCTGCCAATTTTCTGTTGAGAAAGCGTAGGCTGTCAACGCTTTGATTCCCCAATCCTTGCAGCAACGCAATAGTTCTTTAAGCGTTTTTGCTCCTTGGCGATGTCCAGCAATGCGCGGTAATCCTCGACTGGTTGCCCATCGTCCGTTACCATCCATGATGACGGCGATATGTTGGGGGATTTTTTGGGGATTTAAATCGGCTGATTTGTCATTTGTCATTTGTCATTTGTCCTTTGTTATTTACTAATGAGTAATTTCAAATAAATCTTGCAAGTATTTTGGTGTGAGGCTATTGTTCCAACTCCACAGACGATGCATTGTGTAGGCGAAGGTGAAAAAAAGAGTTGTTTTGTTGGTTAATGACCAAGCATTCCAGTTGAGTGTACCCATCATGCGGCGGAGGGTACGCATGAGGTTGTTACGCTGATAGGTTTGCGATCGCGTTTTGATGAGTGTGCGTCCAATTCGCACCAACCCAGTATCAGGAAAAGCCCAGACTCCAAACCCCCAGAATTTGGTCATGTGGTTGATTTCATCCTGTGCTAGTTCCTCTAGAACATCCTGGAGTGCGCCAGTGGTGTGAGCCATCAACCAAATATAAAGACAGGTAGCACCGTATTCTGTGGCAATGCGGTGTAAGCCGTGGCGATATAAGTCTTCGTGAGCATCATCTGTGGGGAGATAGCTTCTAACAGTCCGTAGTTTTGGAGTAATTTTCTCGCCTGTTAATTGGGTGTAGACTTTGATTAATGCGGGTGTGTGCTGACGTTCTTCCTTTTCCCACAAACCAAGTTCCAACAGTTCACCACTTTCACCGACTGTTCCACCAACAAACCGAGCCATCTGAGGATGCAATTTTTCCAAATACTGCCGACTGGTTTGGGTATAGCCGCGAATGGGAGCTTCTGTATCCATCGCACCTATCAATATAGATAGAAATACCTCTGCGTCTAAGCCGATAATTTGATTGCGATTGATTGTTTGCCAGTCGATGTGTTTCCAGGGACGCGGTTGGGGATTGGCAAACTGTAGCGGTAAATCTTGCAGGCGATCGTGTAGTTGTTCGTCTGCAATATATCTGTCTATCAGTAAACGAATGCGATGTTGTGTTTGCAGGTAGTTAGGACTGGGATAGCTTTCACCTGCTAAGTCTTCTCTAACTGGGCTGAGAGTATTAAGCATTTTTTTATACTTTAATTTTTATCTCTGTACCCAATAGCCTAAGCGATCGCACTTCGTTTTGTCAGTCGGCTGAAGTCGGCAGTTTTATGTGATGGAGTTGCAAAAGTCAGGGAAAAAGTTGGTTATAGAAAATTTGGGTTTCAAACCTCGCCCTTCTAAGACGACTTTACAAATTTAGAAGAGAGAATTGCAGAGAATGTAGCGAAATTGTTAGAACAAGGGTAGATAAAAGTGAGTAACAGGATAAATCATGAACGCTTATAAAACATATATCACTATTGAAGATCCAAAGCAGTTAGTATTATCTGATTTACCATTTAAAGCAGGACAGAGAGTTGAGGTGATTATTTTGACAGAGGATAATCAAAGGGTTACTTTAGCAGAAGAATTAAAAAAGTTATTCAAAGAAATACAAGCAATACACGCAGATAATCCCTTGACTGATGAACAGATAGCAGCAGAAATTGAAGCTTATAGACGGGAAGAATGAAAGTTATTATTGATACTAATATCGTAGTCTCTGCTGCTATAGCTGATAAAAATCCAGAGACAGTAATTTTATTTGTGATTGCTAATTCTTCTTTTGAGTGGGTTGTATCAGCAGAGATTATCGCAGAGTATAAAGAAGTTTTAAAGCGTCCTCCTTTAAAATTAACTGAGGCACAATACGAAAGATGGGTTTATTTGATTGATTCAGTGACAACACTAATTAATGTGGATGTGGAGGTTGATTTCCCCAGAGATAGGAAAGATGCAAAGTTTTTAGCTTGTGCTATTGCCGCAGGAGCAGATTTTTTTATTACGGGTGATGCTGATTTTAATGAAGCGCAAACTTTGTTAAACACAACTATTATTTCTCTCTCTTTATTTAAAAGGTTAGTTTGTGATGTGAGGGAATAAGCTTCAATCTGGTAGAGTGCTTAATATAGCGGCATAACACACCGTACAAAACTAAGCGATGCCTACGGCTGGCTACGCTTACGCACTTTGTTTTGTCAGTCGGCTGAAGTCGGCAGTTTTATGTGATAGGGTTGCAAAAGTCGTGGAAAATGTCAAACCAGCTTTTCATGGAAGTCTTTGCTGTATTCGGCTGTTTCCCAATTTTTGGCAGATTTAACTTGTTTTACAGTTAAGCCTGTTGCATTCCAAAAACTAGCTCCTTCTATATCAGCATTATCTAGCTTTGCACCTTCTAAATTAGCATTTCCAAACTTTGCCTTTTTCAAATTTGCTCTTTGAAAATTGGCATTTTTAAGTAATGCTCCGCGAAAGCTAGCCTCTGAAAAATCAGATGCTTCAAGATTAGCATCCTGAAGATTAGACTCCCAAAGAATTGCATTTGTGAGTTTGGCTCCTTCAAGAGAAACGCCAGGAGCAATCAAATATGCTCCCATTAATGCAGCATTAAACCCTACTGGGAATTGGGTATGCTCATCGTATAAAACCTTTCGGAGATCAGTACTTTCTAATTTTGCATTTAAAAGAGAAGCACCATATAGTCTGGCTCCATGAAGGTTCGCTTTCGAGAGATTAGCTCCCTCAAGTTTTGCTCCTGTAAGATCAGCCTTATAGAGATTAGCTCCGGTCAAATCGGCTCCAGTTAAGTCAATGTGTCTCAAGTCAGCATTGGGAGTATCTACATTTCTCAAAGAAACTCCTTCACTGGCTAAATCTTCCAGGGCAATTTTCCGCGCATAGCTAGTGACTGTACTTGAGGCTGAGGCTGCATCAATTGCCTTCCAATATTCAAAATGTGTTCTTCTCCGTTCAGCTTTCGCTCTTTTCTCTTGTTTGGGAAGCTCAAATAAGAAAGTAGTTACGCCTATCAGGATACCAAGTTTGCTGACTGCATCAAGTATCTTGATAAATGCTAGATTTGAAAGCCAATCGGAAATCTGTGTAGAAAAGAATAAGATAATTACTAAAAATGTCAGACTAAAAAGCCAAATTATCCCAATCAAAAGTAGTTTGTGTTGTAAAAATGATTGACTCTTCTGGTTTGGATTCTGGCTTTTCAAGTTTTTATACCTTTGCTTATTATATGCTTAAGATAAATTATGACAAAAGTCAGAATCTTCCGGTAAATATATCTCTAACTAAGAAAAATAACAGTTTATTTTGACTAAAGCTACCGGAGTCTTCTCATAATTCCCTGAATTGCTGACGATAACGGTTAAGTTTTTGTTTGCAAAAGTCGGGAAAAAAGTCGGATTCACAGAATCTTATCCGAAAACTCCAACAAGATAACTGTAGAGTGATTTATAGTTGTCCCTAAAATCTGAACTACCCTTGTCGTTACACAATGGACGCTGAAGCAGCATTAGCATGGTTAGATGCCACAATTCCCCCGCAGACTGGGGAACGGTTGAGCGATTTGCAAAAAGTGATTCTTGTGCAAGTTTGGTTGGGTAGAAAGTACTTGGATATCGCTCATTCTTACGGTTGTACCGAAGGACACGCCAAGGATGCAGGTTCTCAGTTATGGAAGCTGCTTTCTAAAGTATTGCGAGAAAAGATAACCAAAAGTAATTGTCGCGCTACTTTAGAACGGGTTCTGAGAAAAACTACTGCAATATCATCCAGTCTGATCGATTACTCGCGATCGCACCAACTCACCCCAAAACTAGAGGATACCAATTTTATTGGACGAACAGAAGCGATCGCTCATCTGAATACTTTGGTAAATCAAGGATCGAAAGTTATTGTTATCCAAGGTGAGGGAGGTTTAGGCAAAACCACTCTAGCGCAGCAATATCTCCATCAAGAATTTGACTTGGTTTTAGAACTGCTGATGGCCAAGGAAACCCAAAATATCACCCCCGCTGAACGAGTTGTAGAGGAATGGCTTAAACAAGATTTTGCTCAAGAACCTGGGGTAGAATTTGGCGTTACATTGGGAAGACTCAAGCGCCAACTCCACAATCGGCGGATTGGGGTGTTAATTGACAATCTCGAACCTGCATTAGATCAACAAGGTGGGTTGATTGCTTCTCACCGCAACTATGTAGAACTATTGCGGGTGTTGGCTGATGCGAGAGTCCAATCTGTTACCTTGATTACTAGCCGCGATCGCCTTTGTGAACCTGGGCTTAATGTAAATCACTATCGGCTTCCCGGTTTGGATCAAAGTGCATGGCAACAGTTTTTTAGCAACCGTGGATTAGCCATCAATTCGCCAACCTTGCAAATTATGCATCGCACTTATGGCGGTAATGCTAAAGCAATGGGAATTCTCTGCGGTTCAATTCAGGAGGATTTTGACGGTGATATGGCTCTTTATTGGCAAGAAAATCATGCCGATCCTTTAGCCGCAACGGACTTAAAAAATTTAGCCGTTAGTCAAATTAATCGTCTGCAAGCCCTCGACCCTCAAGCGTATCGGCTGCTTTGCCGTTTGGGATGTTATCGTTATCAAGATATACCCAGCATCCCATCTCAAGGGTTATTTTGTTTACTGTGGGATGTGCCACCCGATCAACATCGCCAAATCATCGCCTCGTTGAGAAATCGGTCTTTGGTGGAGTGCGATAAAGGTGAATACTGGTTGCATCCCGTGATTCGGAAAGAAGCGATCGCACGTTTACGTCCCAGTGATGAATGGGAAATTGCCAACCACAAAGCCGCAGAATTTTGGACAGCTAGTATTAAACAAATTGAAACCTTTAAGGATGCTTTGCAAGCTCTAGAAGCATATTATCATTATATAGAAATTCAGGAATTTGAGTTAGCCGGCAAAGTCATTCTCAAAAGCCGAAATAATCAATGGCAGCAGTTTTTGCCTCTTGGTAGTACCTTGTATCGGATGGGTTTAATTCAGCCGATCCTGACTGCAATTAATCAAGTTGTAAACAATTTAGAAAATGACCAAAATCTCAGCGAACTTTATAATATACTAGGCGATCTATATTGGATAACAGGTAAAATTAGTCAAGCGATCGCCTGTCAAGAAAAAACTATTACTCTGGCAACCCAAGCACTCAAATCACTTGTACCTCAGCCCGAAAATAAACATCCAGTTTACTATCTGAGGATGCTAGAGGTAGATTCCCTATTAAGTATTGGTCTTTACAAAATAGATTTATGGGAATTAGAAGCAGCCGTAAATTTATTTCAACAGGTAATTTACCTGGCTCAAAATACTGAACATCATCGCTGGGCAGAGAAAGCTTCAGTTTGTTTAGCTTTAGTGTATTCTTATTTAGGTTTGCATGATGCCTCATATCAATTAGCAGACGTAGCTTATCAGAATATTACGAACGAAAAATTGGTGGAACAGACTGGAAGATTTGTCTATTTCATGCAAATTTTGGGTCAAACCTACGTCAACTTAGGAGAGTTCGATCGCGCAAATCAAATATTATATCGAGCTTTAATCTTTGCTGAAGAAAGCCACTATATGCAGGTGAAAGCAAAAACACTCAATGGTTTAGCAGAAATCTATCGACAACAAACAGATTTTGAATTAGCTCTGCCTCATCATAAAGAAGCAATAGAACTGTTGGATAAAATAGATGCTAAGTGCGATTTAGCTGAAGCTTATTTTCAATTAGGTTTAACTTATCAAAAGATGGCAAAGCCTGATGAAAGTCAAATTAATTTTAATCGAGCAATTCAGCTATTTACTGAAATACAAGCCCCGAAACAAGTTGAAAAAATTTTAACCAGTGCTGCGTAATAAATATACCTTTAATTATTTACCTAGGGACTTGGTGCAGTCCATTGGGAGGCGGTTTTATCATATTCTCCTTTTATAGTTGCAGCGCGAGGACGAGCCGCTGCTAAAGCGGCTAGTTCATCATCTTCTGAAGTATAGTCGCCAAAATCTACACCTAATAAACCGCCATTACCTAAAATTCCAATACTTTTCAAATGATCCTCAATATTATCCAAATCGAGAATATCAGAATCATCATTACTTAAAGTTCCCATCCACATTACCCAAATATCTTTTTCCATTTGAGCAACTCCAGGCTTAGTAGGGTCATAAGCCGAAATAGACTTACTAAAGTCACTTATAGCGCTTGATTTTTGCTTCAATTCGCTAAAGACAGTTGTCATGCCATTAATCTGAGCAATCATGGCATTAGTTGCTGTTAGTATATCTGCCGCCGAATATTCTGATGCACCACCAGCAATTTGTACCCTCATTTCTGCAATTAATCGCTCAATAATAACAGTATTTCGATGTAAGTTTGCTAATACTTTATTAGTTTGCAATGCACCACGATACATTGATGCTACATGTTGCCAAATATTACTTTTCAGCACATCCGGCGAAAGCCCACCAGGTTGTAAATCACTACCTCGCGTTGTTATGGCATCTGATACAGCAAGAGCTATTGCGGAAGATGCAGTTGCTTGTAAAAATGAAGAACCGGCTGCTGTAAGTCCATCTGCAAGGGTGAGAGCAAGCCATCCAGCTGCGGTAGAAGGAGCAATATAGGCGGCAGCAAGACCAGCTAAAATGCCCGTTCCTATCCCTAAAAATATGCCTCTCCAAAGAGTTTGATTTTGTGCTTCTGCTCTTCCTTGACCAATTACTCTTGAGTAATTGCTGTAAGCCATATCGTAATTGAGAGAGAAAATTCTTAATTTTGTACTGATTAAATCAGTCTGTGCCACGGATAAATCTACACAAATACTGGCTAAATTATAATGAGCATCAATTAATCTTGCATTGGCTTGTGTAAGTGGCAATTTTGTTGAAAGTTCTGTAACTTTTTGGTCTTTTGGCTTTCTCTGCAACACATCTCTACGCAATGCCCCACCTGTCTGTTGTACTACATGGGTCAACTCATGGGCTGTCAACTCATTATTACCTGGCGACTTTCCTTGCCCAAAGTAAACATCGCTACCATGAGTAAACGCCTGCGCCTGCAAATCCTGATTCATCTGCACAGCCGTACCATCTGTATGCACTCGCACCTGACTAAAATCAGCAGCAAAGCGAGGTTCCATGAAGCCTCGCACGTCATCCCCTAACAGGCTTCCTCCACCTTTACTGCTATTCAGGCGACTCTCAATATTTTCCCCAGCCTGCAAGTTGCCACTCATAGCTCGTTGCAATGAAGGCTTGGTTTGTATTTCTTCTTCTTGAGTCTGTTCTTCTGGTGCTATCTTCGGTTGCACAGCAGTATTAGGCATTGACATGACTCGATGAGCCACGCTATCGGCTTCCTGCTCATACCGATCTCCTGGTTCTCCAACCGTGAGTTTTGTCTGTGGACGGCGTAACGCTATGGAACTAATGTCATGAACTGGCTTTTTTTTGATAACTTGTGGTTCTAAAGATTGTTCCCCAGCAGACTGGGCTAATTGTGAGTCGGTTGATGCCTCAGAGGATGTTTGAATCGGAGGATTATTTGCAATGGCAAAACCGCGCACTGGATTTGCCAGTGTTGGAGTTGTTGGTGAGACAAGGGACGGATTTGAAAAAGCAGATCGTCCAAATGTGCCTGGACGCAAAGCGGTTTGTCTTTGGATATCGCTCATTTCAACTTTCCTCTATCAATAAAATAAACTAAAACATACTGCTAATATCAAGTTGAAACGAACTCCTTACCTAGAATCCGCTTCTGGAGCATTTGTAACTCATTGAATCATGGTTGACCAGAAACACCGGGTTGAGGTTGAGGTGGGCCGCCGATCGCACTCGGAGAAGATGAACCAAAACCTAAACTGGGAGGTAGCAATCGTCCGACATCTACATGCATTCCTAACATGAGGTTGTCGCCAGCTGTATTAATTTCCAAGCGGAACCACTTCAATCCTGGTACAGGTAAGGTTTGTCCATTGAGTTGATCGAGTGCAAGCCGTCGAGCGTTGGGATCGGAAAGAACACCTGCTAAGGCTCCGACTCCGATTAAAGCTGTAGCGCTAACGACACCAATCTGTCCTCCTGTGCTTAACCGTCGCCAGTCTTGTTGAAAGCGATCGCCTGCTTGGGTTTTCAAGGAAGTTAAGGCACTATCGATCGCTGGAACTGCAATAATCGCTCGTAGCAAATCCCCTCCTGTTGCAGTTCGGGCAGTGCTTGGCCCCGCAGGCACGGTTGGAGCGGCTGGGGGTAATGTTGGGCTGGCAAATGGGTTTGGTATGCTAGGACTAGCAGTTCCCGAAGTAGGTAAAACTCCTAAATTAATCTGATTTAGTGCAGGTTTAATCGTTTCTGGATTCAGTTGCTGCTCGACATGCTGCATTACCATTGCTTGCAACTGTGGATCTAGTTGCAAATGCATATCCATACCCAGTTTATAGCGGGAAGTAGGGTCGGGAGGTTGCAGTAGTGAAGGGGGAGTCAGTTGGTAGTTAGGAACAGATGGCAAACTGGGGGTTTCATCTCGTTGGATCGTCGAAATATCTCCCTGTTCATAACCAACACTTTGGCGCTGCAAAATTTCTGGGATAATTTCTTCTCCCCGATCGGCTACCCAATTAGTTGCTAGCTGACGTTTTGCTTGGGGATTAAATAGCGATATTCGACTAATGTCATGGCTGAAGGGCTTTGCTTGGACTACTTCTGGTTCTAAGGATTGCGCCTCGTGAAAGTCCTTTGATACCTCGGTTGCTGTTTCGATAGGAAAGTTATTTGTAACTCCAAAACCTCGGGTTGGATTTGCCAGCGTTGGAGTTGTCGCTGAGAGAAAAGACGGATTTGAAAAATTGGATGTAGCTGCTTTCTGAGAATTTCGTAGAGAAGCGGCCTGTCTTTGGACATCGCTCATCTCACCTAACCTCTATGCCAAAGCGTATTTTTGATCCAAATTGTACAGTTTATCTCGTTGCGATCGCTATCGACTTAAGTGGAAACTATTCTGTAATGCGATCGCACATTTAACTTCAGTCGGGGTCTTAAACTTTGCGATCGGCCCCATTGATGGTTAGTATTTTTCTATCTTATCCCAACCGCCAATCAGTGATTTTACCTTATTTAGCGGGTCTTATTATAAAAGGCTCACAAAAATTACTGCATGATTTAAAATTGTCGGGTAAGCTGACAACAGCAGTTTCATCCTCAAAACAATGACCGCAAGTAGTCCCACAATTTTAGCCCTGGACTTTGATGGAGTGATTTGCGACGGACTAATTGAATATTTTGAGGTAGCGTGGCGCACCTATTGTGATATTTGGTCGCCAATTAATGACACACCACCAGATGATTTAGCTTTGAGATTCTACCGCCTGCGACCTGTAATTGAAACAGGCTGGGAAATGCCCGTTTTAATCAAAGCGTTGGTAGATGAAATTCCTGATGATAAAATTCTTCATGAATGGTTAAGCATTGCCCCGAAACTTTTGTTAAATCACAAGCTACAAGCCAGAGAAATTGCCGCGAAACTAGATAACCAACGCGATGAATGGATTACCACCGATTTAGACGGTTGGCTAAGTCTGCATAAATTTTATCCGGGTGTAGTAGAAAAACTCAAATTAACTCTTGACAGTGGAGTTAAGTTATACATTGTTACAACTAAAGAAGGGCGTTTTGTACAAGAGTTACTCAAACAGCAAGGAGTGAATTTACCGACAGCAGCAATTTTTGGTAAAGAAGTCAAGCGTCCCAAATACGAAATTTTGCGAGAATTAAAGCAGGAAGCAGAAAACAAGTCAGTTAGTCTTTGGTTTGTAGAAGATAGACTTAAGACATTGGAGTTAGTCCAACAGCAAACAGACCTTGAAGAGGTGAAACTATTCCTTGCAGACTGGGGCTATAATACCCAAGCAGAAAGGGAAGCTGCCCAAAACGATCCGCGAATTCAGTTGTTATCACTGTTTCAGTTTGCCAAAGATTTCTCTGCTTGGCTTTAATATATAATTTATGTTGCAATAATCTCTTAATGGCTTTAACCTCAAAGGGCAATACAGTTGAGTTAAGGCTAAAACTCTTTGTCAAAGTCAATTATTTTAACGTAGACGCAAAGCGGCTTGCCGCAGGCTAACGCAAAGAATACAAAGAGAAGACATAAATGCTTAACTCAACCGTATTCCCTCAAAGGGCCGATCCTTACCTAGATATTTATAGCAGTCAGATTGTTGCCCTTACTAACATCCCGCCGAAACTTAAGTTCCTGCCTCATAGCTCAAGTGTACTAAAATGACTCTACTTAATTCTTTTTAGAGAATCAAAGGGCTTTAGTTATTAACCCTGAAATTTATTTTAAGGGGGAATGTTAACGAAGCAAGAGATTTATAAAGATGTAGGTAAATACTAAGAAAGTAGAAAAACTCCTAACTCCTAACTTACCTTTATGCTCGATCTAACAAAACTGGCGCGACAAATGCAAGGCTTAAGCCAGCATCTTACTTTAGAAGCTGCTGCCAGTCGCCAGCGTTTAGAATTGGCGCAACAACATCTAAAAAATGCTTATGAATCTCAACAAGATTTAATCGATCGCCAGGAAAAATGGCGCGATCGCATTCTCTTTGCTAATGCTACCCCAATTGAGCCGCTAGAAACTTGCATCGATATCCCAGTTCCGCCAAAAATTCATACTGTCATCGCTACTGATGGTTCCCAAATTGCCCCTAACCATCACGAAATTGCTTACTGTTATCTCTTAAATATTGGCAGAGTCGTCTTACACTACGGACAAAACCGCCATCCGCTACTCGATAGTTTGCCAGAAGTATTTTATCGCCCAGAAGATTTATATATGTCTCGACAGTGGGGAATTAGAACCGAGGAATGGATGAGTTTTCGCCGCACTGCTTCCGAAGCAACGGTTTTGGCAGAACTTGCATGTGCAGCTAAAGGAGAAGCACCAGCATTAGCGATGGTAGATGGTTCGTTAATTTATTGGTTTTTAGAACAATTACCGATGGATGCACGCGATCGCATTTTACCCCCCATCCTGGAAGCTTGGCAGCAAATGCGTGATGCTCAAATTCCTCTTATCGGTTATCTCAGCGCCTCTCGCAGCATCGAAACAATGAACTTTTTAAGGTTGTTAGCTTGTCCTCATCCAGTGCCAGACTGTAAAACTTATTGCCCAAATCAGCTAGAAAAAGTAGCTTGTAAAATTTTTGAACAGTTGCGAGATACTTCAGTTTGGGCAACCCGACTCAAACCAGGACAACGCAGCACCCTTTGGCGGAGTAATTCCCCGATTCTCGAACTCTATGGCGATCAAACCATTTATTTTTGCTATGTTCACGTTGGCACCGAAATCGCCCGAATCGAAGTTCCAGCATGGGTAGCCGAGAATGTAACCATGTTAGACCAAGCATTGGGACTGATGCTTGCACAAGTGCAAAAAGGATATGGCTATCCTGTAGCGATCGCCGAAGCGCATAATCAAGCAGTGGTAAAAGGTGGCGATCGAGCGCGTTTCTTTGCCCTCCTCGAACAACAAATGATTAAAGCTGGTTTAAAAAATGTTGGAACTTCCTACAAAGAAGCCAGAAAGCGTGGGAGTATTGCTTAGGAACTCCTAAGTTAAGTAAATTAAGTCTTTCTGAAAAAACTTTATTTTTATAGATTTTGATCGATATTAGAGTTCGGTTAAAATTAGTCACATTAGGGATTGTAGCGACCATAGCAACTTCAAAAGTTTGCTAAGTATAAATAGATTATATTTAGTAAAATTTAAACCCTCTAAAACGTAATACTATACCACCTTTACAGTGAGTTGATTTGCCTTATTTTAAAGCACAATCCTCATACTCAAATCCAACCACTTCGATTGAGTAATTGGCGCACTACTAGAAATATAGTCAATCCCTGTCTCTGCCACACCGCGAATCGTTTCTAAAGTCACATTCCCTGAAGCTTCAATTTTCACCCTATTATCCTGCTGACGAATCAACTGCACCGCCTGACTCATCATATCCAAGGGCATATTGTCCAACATAATAATGTCAGCCTTGTGCTTCAAAGCTTCTTTGACCTGCTCTAAACTCTCCGTCTCTACCTCTATAGTCAAGGGATAAGGAATCTGAGAACGAATACGAGTAACAGCTTCTCCAATTCCCCCAGCCGCCGCAATGTGATTATCCTTAATCATCACCGCATCATCTAACCCCATACGGTGATTAATCGCACCACCCAAAGCAGTTGCATACTTTTCCAATATTCTCAGCCCTGGTGTAGTTTTACGCGTATCCACCAACTGAGCAGGTAAATCAGCAATTTTCTCTACATATATATTAGTGAGCGTAGCAATCCCACTCAATCGCATAGCCAAATTGAGCGCGACTCGTTCCCCCATCAGCAGCGCATCCAGCGAACCAGAAATTTCAGCTACCACTTCTCCACGCTCACACCACGCACCTTCATCTGCCACTGCCGTAAAACTAACTTTTTCATTCAAAATCTGAAATGCTCTAGCTGCAACTGGTAAGCCAGCAATTATGCCTGAAGCTTTAGCTATCCATAAAGCCTTACCTAGCGTCACATCTTTTACTAGTAGTGTATTTGTTGTGCGATCGCCCCGGCCAATATCCTCCAACAACCAACTACGCAAAAGAGGATCTAAAACCAGCCAAGGGGGTAAAACAGCAGAACTGCTCACAAACTTATTACTTCCTTATTAACTTCCAGAAATACTATAGCTTAAAAGTCTTACAGTCTAAGGCTTTGAAGTCGATGAAAAAGCCCTCCAAAATATTTTGGAGAAAAGTAGTTGACATGAGGAGATAGGTTCGGTATATTGAATAAGTGCCTGAAGCGGAGCGTTGAAAAGCGACGCTTT
>NZ_NOLI01000130.1:0-21812 GCF_002245975.1 Nostoc sp. 'Peltigera membranacea cyanobiont' 213
AAGCGATCGCGCTTGAGCCAGTCGTCGAGAACGTCAAACCACCCTCTACTGGGGGCGCGTCCAACTGCGATGGTCATTAGAGCAAATCTCCAAATGTTTATAAGTACAGGTTGTATCTGTATTATAGATGGCTATATAAAAGCCTTCCATAAGCAGAAAGTTAACCGGGTTGTTAACCAAGTTTACAATTTTTTACACACCTTTAATCATATTAGGTGTAAATCGCTAATTTTTCTAGGGGTTTTGTCATAAAAATTAATTTTTTAGCCAGAAAAAATGGGAGATGAGGTAGAAAAAGCAGGGGAGTAGAGGAGAATGAGGTAATTTAAATTCTCCCCTTACCCCCTGCTCCCTGCCCCTTTGCCTCTTCTAATGCCCATTTCCCTAGAATCAGTCAGCTGACGCTAAAATGAGTCCACAGTTAAATTTGATTATTGCTAAATGTTTACCATCGATTTAAGCATCAGAAACACTGCTTTCCCTATCTCGGTACAACGTAAGTCAGCTGAGGATGCTGAGGCTGTGTATCAGCTAATTTTGGCAGCCATCCGTTCTGGCAATCCTGACATTGTAGAACTCAAGTGTGAGGGCAAGACAGAGAAAAAAATTGCTGTCCGCGCTAGTGAAATTTCTGGGGTACAGATTGTTCAGAAAGATGGTACAACCCCTGGTGGTGGCAGACCACCAGGCTTTTTCGCTGTAGCTGCTGAGTAACCAAGGTTGACAAATGGCTCAAGTGGGCATTGAGGTCAAGGATTTAAATTTCAGTTGGCCAAATGGAGAGAAAGTTATCAAATCTTGCTCTTTAGAAGTACCCAAAGGTGAGTTTTGGATGCTCTTGGGTACAAATGGCAGTGGAAAATCAACGTTACTGAGACTGCTAGCCGGGTTATTAGCTGCTGAATCTGGCGAAATTCGGGTTTTGCACCCCGTTGGCTTTGTCTTCCAAAATCCAGATCATCAACTGGTGATGCCAACGGTTGGTGCTGATGTGGCTTTTGGATTGGTGGAAGAAAAGTTGCCACCTGCTGCCACTAGAGCCAGGGTTGAGGAGGCGCTAGGGGCGGTGAATTTGCTTACCCTGCAACGACGACCTATTTATGCACTCTCTGGAGGACAGAAACAACGAGTGGCGATCGCAGGTGCGATCGCCCGTCGCTGTGAAGTCTTATTATTAGATGAACCTACTGCCTTACTAGATCCAGATAGCCAGTTGGATTTAGTTGCTAGTGTCCGTCGCCTTGTTAAAAGCAGAGGGATCACAGCCCTGTGGGTAACACATCGATTAGACGAGTTAAATTACTGTGACGGCGCTTTTTTGCTAGAAAAAGGCTCTCTGGTAGATAGAGGTGAAGCCCAACGTCTCAAACAACGTCTGATGGAGGTACACAGCGAAGCCTCTTAATTAAGTGCTGAGGGCTATGGGCTGAGTAAAGTAAAAAGTACTTAGGCTTTCAAAAGCCTGAGTACTTTTTACTTTATAGGTGGTCTTTTAACTCAGTACTCTTGATTGTCACCACTACTTAAAAAGAACTGCAACGCGCCTTTTAAACTAAGGCGCGTTTTAAGTTAGTACGTCTACCTTAGGTTTGAGTTTTGTCAAGCTACCGTATTTTTTATTCTATGTAGCATAGTGTTACAGACAATGCATCAATTATTATAAAACTTATGAATGAATTTTGTTAACTCTAGAAAATTGTGATTAAAAACCATGTCCCGTTCCTTACTCCAAGCCGTTTTGTTAGTGGACGGCTACAATATCATAGGCGCTTGGCCTTGCCTTAAAAAAACGCGTGATAGCGTTGGATTAGAGGCCGCACGGGGCGAACTTGTGGAAGCAATGACTGGTTATAGTGCGTTTCAAGGTTATGCAACTCAGATAGTTTTTGATGCCCAATATCAGAACACCTCTAGTAATAAAGAAATAATTACTGAGCTTTTATCTGTTTATTACACTGATTTTGGGCAGACCGCAGATACTTATATTGAAAAATCCTGTGCTTCTTTTCGCCACCAAATAGCCCAATCTTTGATTTCTCGTGTGATTGTTGCTACATCAGATCGGGCGCAGCAGTTGATGATACAGGGGTATGGGGCTGAATGGTTGTCGGCACAACAACTCTGTGGGGAAGTGGAAGCTACTGTCTGTCGGATGCGACAAAAGTATCATACGCGCAAACAATCGAAGAGTAGATTTTTAGCTAATGCCATTGATGCGAAGGCAAGGCAGCGTTTGGCTGAATTACGAATGGGATTATAGTAGATATTTGGTATTTAAGAGTCTCTGCTTAAGTTTCTGAATGGATTTTGGCTGCAAAAATTATCTAATATTAAGCATCTTAAAAAAATATTGGCGAAAGTACTTGCCAAATACTATTTTTAGCCCTAAGATTATAAATCGTGAGTGGTCCTCAGTAGCTCAGTGGTAGAGCGATCGACTGTTAATCGATTGGTCGCTGGTTCGAATCCGGCCTGGGGAGTTTATGAATTTTTGATTTTGGATTCTAGATTATCCTTCAGATATCTATGGTCGCTTGACTCAACTGTGACGTTTCTGAATCATGGGAATTTTGGTGCTTGTACTAAACAAGTGTTGGAATTTCAACAAGGTTTGGGTAGATGCAAAGCGGCTTGTCGTTAGACATCGCAAGTTAGAACATGAACCGGTACGCTTTTTTGGTAGGAAGTGGGAACCATTACTAGAGGATGCGAAAATGGCGATCAGCCTAGAAGTGTCAATATAGTTGGTGGCAATTTGCGATCGCTGATGGATAGCAACGCCTTGATGCTAGTGGTGGCTTCCCGTAAACAAAATGAAAATGTACTGGCCGTAAGGCCAGCCACAGAGGAGACATTGATGATATGCCCGGCTTTCTGCTATTGCAGATGTCGCAGCGCTGCGGCAATGCCGTACAGAACCCCCTTAATGTTCGCGTTAATCATCGGCATTTTTTGCCGTTTAGCGACCTGTCATTTGCTCCAATTTTTCGGGATACCGAGCCCCTTGCACCACGATCTTGGAGGCCGCATCATCAATGTCATGCAGATCGTCGGGCGTGAGTTCGACGGAGACTCCCCCGATGTTTTCGTCCAAGCGATGCAGCTTCGTAGTACCTGGGATTGGAACAATCCACGGTTTCTGAGCCAGCAGCCAAGCAAGCGCAATCTGAGCAGGGGTCGCCTGCTTCTGTTCTGCGATGCTGCCAAGCAGATCGATTAAGGCTTGATTTGCCTTGAGAGCCTCCGGCGTGAAGCGAGGTAGGGTGCTGCGGAAGTCGGAACTATCGAATGTAGTGCTTTGATCCATTTTGCCAGTCAGAAAGCCCTTGCCCAATGGGCTATACGGAACAAAGCCAATTCCGAGTTCCTCAAGGGTCGGTATCACTTCCTTTTCAGGTGTTCTCGTCCATAGTGAGTATTCACTCTGGAGAGCCGCGATCGGCTGAACCGCGTGTGCGCGACGGATCGTTTGCACGCCGGCTTCAGAAAGTCCGAAGTGCTTCACCTTACCTGACTGAATAAGTTCCTTCACCGCTCCTGCCACGTCTTCAATCGGCACGTTCGGGTCAACCCGGTGCTGATAGAGCAGGTCTATTGTCTCGACCTTGAGTCGCTTGAGCGAACCCTCCACAGCTTCCTTGATATGCTCTGGTCGGCTATTCAGTCCTGGTGAAGCCTTCATACCACGGGGATCAGAATTAGGACTCAGGTCGAATCCGAATTTGGTGGCGATCGCCACTTGCCCCCGAAAAGGAGCGAGGGCTTCGCCCACAAGCTCTTCGTTCAATAACGGGCCGTAGACCTCGGCGGTGTCAAAGAATGTAACGCCGCGTTCGACGGCGGCATGAAGAAGTGCGGTCATCTCCTGTATGTCTTTGGGCGGGCCATAGGAAAAGCTCATTCCCATACAACCGAGTCCAATGGCCGAAACTTCCAAGTTACTGTTTCCAAGTTTGCGCTTTTGCATTTTTTGAACTCCTGTCTTTGAATTAAAGGTTTGAACTGTCTTACTTCACACTCAGACCCGGTATTGCTCGTCACTGACTTTTTCCATCCAGTCCACGGGCTTGCCGTTAAGCCATTCCTGAATGGCGATGTGTGTTATGGCTGTGGTTGCTGTAGCACCGTGCCAATGCTTCTCACCCGGCGAGATCCAGATCGCATCCCCCGGCCGAATTTGCTCGTAAGCAAATTTCTTTCCAAATCAAAATTGAGTTTTCTCTTAAATAAAAATCCAGACGCTTGCAAGAAGTCGAAATCATTTTTCATTGATTTAGCTTCATTGTAAGAATCCTCAAGGGCAAGCAATAAAACGATCGTCTAAAATTGTTGTACAATCCTGCAAACTTAGAAATGAACGCTGCCAAAACGAGTGAAAAGTCCGATATCGCTTTAATGAACAACCCGCAGGCAAAGCGCGAGGTAGACAGAGCGCAAGCCCACAGAGACGAACTGACTGAGCGGATTGCACAGGCTATTCGTCATGATGGGACGATTGAGCCACTGAAAGGATTGCACTTCAACCGCTCCTCCTCACCTTCGGAATGCATTCATAGTGTCTCTATCCCTGCCTTTTGTGCGATCGCTCAGGGCAGCAAAGAAGTTCTTCTGGGCAGCGATCGCTATCAATATGACCCGATGCATTATCTGCTTGCTACGGCCGAACTGCCGATTGTCAGTCAAATTCTGGAAGCGTCAAAGGCGCAACCGTACTTTAGCCTTCGCCTCGATCTCGACCCCACCCTTGTTGGCTCAGTGATGGTCGAGGCAGGGTATCCCTCATCGCGCAGCCGTGCTGATGTGAAAGCGATTGACGTAAGTCCGTTGAATGCAAATCTGTTGGACGCTGTGGTGCGGCTCGTCAGGCTTCTAGATTCCCCTACAGAAGCTCATGTTCTCGCACCACTGATTAAGCGGGAAATCATTTACCGACTCCTGATGGGAGAGCAAGGTAATCGGCTCCGTCATATTGCAGTTCTGGGTGGCTACACATACCACATTGCCAGAGCCATCGAGCGACTTCGTAAAGACTTTAACGAGCCACTTCGGATTGAAAGTATCGCACGAGAGCTTGGAATGAGTGTTTCGGGCTTTCACCATCACTTTAAATCTGTCACTGCAATGAGTCCCTTACAGTTCCAGAAACAACTGCGGCTACAGGAGGCTCGCCGTCTGATGCTGGGGGAAAGCCTTGACGCTAGCAGTGCTGCCTACCGAGTGGGTTATGATGATGCCTCGCACTTCAACAGGGAGTACAAGCGGCTCTTTGGTGCGCCACCGATACGCGATGTGGAGCGGCTGCGAGAAGCTGCTAGAGAGACTGCTAGTTCAATATGATTACGTTCTCCTCAAGATGTCCTAATCTTGCAGAAATCGTTTCCACCCAAACATCCTTTAATGTGGGCACTTCAGAAATACAGCAGATCGCTCGAGTTAACACCTGTGCTTTGCGAATGACCTACCTGCAAGAGTCAGAAGCCCGCGATTTGATTTCACATCCAGTGGAGAACTTGGCTTTAGTATTTTCGGAGTATTTTCGGGAATTATGGACGAGTTTAGCAGAGAGCGATGTCTACAACGGGCTACGCCTACGCAATTTACTTTGCCGGATTAATATCACGGGGAAACTCCCACACCGCAACATAAAGGTGTTGTCCGCAAACTAGCGTGAAAAGAAATTTTGACTATAGAAAGCAATGCTTTGGGGTAAAATAACTGTCATTATTCAAGACGGAGAATCATTTCATTGCAGCAAAAAAGTTAAACAATACTAGCAACGTTGGCAACAACAAGGTTTGTATATTTATTTTTTTCTGCTACTATACTCGCCTCAAATCAACCGTATTGAAGATGAGTGGCTGTACCGGAAACGTCATCGGCTTTCTTCACAGATTTTTGACGATGAGCATGAACTGGCGTAGGCGTAGCCCGCCGCAGGCATCGCTCTGATTCATGCTATTGAAAATCGTCCAAACAATGATAATTACTCTGTTGAACGTTTTAGATTTAATCATAATCTAGCTACTTATACACTCTTTAACAAAAGTTTATTTTTATTGAGCAGTTATTTTTGACACATGTAATATTGTATTTTTCACTTAATTAAGTAGGTATAAATAAACATAATATCAAGATTCACTACTTCTATGAAAAGTCCTAAATCCTTATCCTGAGAGTTTTCTGTTTAATTTAAGTTTATCTACTTACTACAATATATAGCTGATAGCAAACATAGTTACTGAGTTGTCATCTACTACACAAATTTGTATATACAGGTAAATCTTTATATTTATAAAAAATAAGGTTAAGAAAAGATAAAATCATCAAAAAGATGGAGAATTAGTTGTAGTTTTATAAAGTATAATTAAGAAAAAGATAAACAAATCTAGGCAGTAACAAATGCTAAAACTATCTTGAACAGTATCCCAAAAAGGCAGGGTTCGAGTTGTTTTAGATAAAAAATTACCGCTACATTTTACCTGCAACTAACTTGTAGGTTGAGTAGAGAAACAACAATTGTAAATTTTTCAGTTGAAGAGGCAAATAAAGGCGTGGGTCAGTATCAACCTACTCAGCTAAAACTCTATAATCCAGATGCGATCGCTCGCTATTATAGTTACCGTCCCTGGCTAGCATGGGGGCGAGTGCTGAGAATTATCTCCTCTTTTGCAGGATTTATATTTAGTCTCAAGTGGGACGAATGGCTAGACAAAGTTGAGCAAAACAAGGGTAAACGAGCTATCCAGTTGCGAGAACTGCTCACCCGCCTCGGCCCGACTTTTATTAAAGTTGGTCAAGCCCTCTCCACCAGACCCGACTTAATCCGTAAGGATTTTCTAGAAGAACTGATCAAGTTACAAGATCAGTTACCACCTTTCGATAATGCGATCGCTTACAAAATTATCGAAACCGAGCTAGATCGTCCAATTGATGAAATTTTTAGCGAACTCTCACCTAGCCCAGTGGCGGCTGCAAGCTTGGGTCAAGTATACCGCGGTCGTCTGCTCAGTGGCGAAGATGTCGCAGTGAAGGTGCAACGCCCCAACTTACGCCCAACTCTTACCCGCGACCTCTACTTATTGCGCTGGGGGGCGAGTTGGGTAGCTCCTTGGTTGCCCCTCAATCTCGGTCACGACCTAACTTTAATCGTGGACGAGTTTGGCACGAAGCTATTTGAAGAAATTGACTATATAAATGAAGGCCGCAACGCCGAAAAATTTGCTACCAACTTCCGCAACGAGCCACAAGTTAAAGTTCCAGCAATTTACTGGCGTTATACCAACACCCACGTTTTAACCCTGGAATGGATTAACGGCTTCAAGCTGACCGATACTAAAAGCATCCGCGAAGCAGGTTTAGATCCAGAAGCAATTATCCAAATTGCTGTTACATCAGGATTGCAACAGCTTTTAGAATATGGCTTCTTCCATGCTGACCCTCATCCTGGCAATTTATTTGCTGTAGCCGATGGTCGGATGGCTTATATCGACTTCGGCATGATGGATCAGTTGGAGGAAAACACCAAAGAAACGCTTGTGGATGCGCTAGTGCATTTGGTGAATAAAGACTATACCGACTTAGCCGAAGACTTTGTAAAATTAGGATTTTTAACTCCAGACACGAATATTTGCCCGATAGTGCCAGCCTTAGAAGCAGTGCTAGGAAACGCTATTGGTAAAAATGTCAAGGATTTTAACTTCAAAACGATTACCGATGAGTTTTCGGAACTGATGTATGAATATCCTTTCCGAGTTCCAGCGAAGTTTGCTTTGATTATTCGTTCCTTGGTGACTCAAGAAGGTATTGCCCTGAGCCTCAACCCAGACTTCAAAATTGTGGAAGTGGGTTATCCCTACATAGCACGGCGGTTGCTGACAGGGGAATCGCCAGAATTACGGCGGCGATTATTGAATGTGTTATTCAAAGATGGTAAATTTCAGTGGCAGCGTTTAGAGAATTTAATTGCGATCGCTCGGAGTGATAACAACTTTGACGTATTACCCACAGCCCAGATGGGATTCCAGTTTTTGATGTCCGAAGAAGGCAAATTTCTGCGGCGACAGCTGGTGCTGGCTCTCACCGAAGATGACCGCCTCCATACCGAAGATGTCCAACGCCTGTGGAACCTGGTAAAAGATGACTTAAAACCGGATCGTTTATTAAATGTAGCGATCGGTATTTTAACAAATTTATCTAGAGAAAGTGCAGCAGCTATTCTCCCAAACTCTGCATTCCTTGAGCCTTTTACTGGAAACCAGTCAGCAATTAAAAACTAAAAACCTTTAATATAATCAGGAGTTTTAATGTACTATTTTCCTCTGCAACCGCCTTATTTCCTCTTACTTGTTGGCTTTTTGACAGCATTAACATCTGGTTTAGCATTATCTGGAACTTTGAAAGTAATTGTGCAGAACTGGCCAAGCGAACGAGGAGAAAATACTAAACCACGTTCTTCACTAAAACAATTACTTGTGCCATTTATTGGCATAACTGTCGGTACTTCTCTATTTTTGTTTTCAGGTTTAGCAATATTTGGCTTCCCCTCCAGCTTGGCTTTAGGCGTTGGTCTACCAATTAGCTTGTTTACTTGTTTGCTAGTTTGGTTGCAACTAGGAAGTATGATGACCTTTATAGAACGCGAAGGTATGCAATCTTTAGATTTAGATGTTTAGATTCTTTTTCTTAGATAGTAGAATGCTTTATCAACATATAAAATTACTCTAATTTCTCACCGCCAGCAATGATGTCTACTAAAAATGAGATCGTTAGCTAGTGGTGAATACTTATTTTTTATTGCTATTTCATAAATCTAAGAGTTAATTGCGTTAAAATTACGTACAAATACTGAAAATTTCATATATCTGCCCAAAGAGGTAGCAACTATGAATTTGCAGATTAGAAGGAGCGTAAAAAGCTATGAATCAAGACAAAAAAGAATTTTGTTTTTGTACTTTAGCATGTGGTAAGAACTATCGCGATCTTGCATTGTTATTAGCAAAAGATATCAAAAAATATTCACCTAATAGTTCTTTTATTGTTTTAACTGACTCTCCTAGCGACTTTAGCCAACAGTCTAACGTTTTAGCATTTCAGCATAGACAACAAAGTGTGAAGTTTTACCATGACAAAAGATTTGCAATAGCCAAGGGTTTATCTCTGTTTAATTCATGCATATTCATTGATGCAGATATGCGAATATTGGCACCAGTTCCACAATTTCCGCAATGGATTTCAAGAGCAGGAATAACGGCAAGGGGTTGTGAAAATATGCCTAAAAAGTATGCTAAGGTTCTAGCTGGTAATCCTGATGCTAAACTTTTGAAGGAGTTTCAAGTGGCTAAAAAGGCCGCTTCAAAGTTAAATCTAGAACTAGAAAATGAAAATATTAACTTTGTCTACGAATATTTATTTGCAGTTACAAAAGACTCTGGAAAGGAAATAGAATTTCTTAAACAGTGGGAAATTATCGCATCTTATTGTGAGTTAAACGGACTCTATGACTCCGAAGGAAATGCAATAGGTTTAGCAGCTGCTAAAGCTGGTTTACCTGTAAGATGGAGTGCAATGGAGGGTATCTCTTTCTTTAAGAATAGAGTTGAATTCGTCAGAATTAAAAAGGGAGAGTCGAAAATGGAGGACATGGCAATATATTTTGAGCAACAAGCAAAGCTAGAATACCCCGAACGCTTCATTGGGAAAAGAATTATACTTAAAATCAATAAAACTCTTAAGTATTTATATAATTTCCTGCGTTTAAGAATTATAACTTTGAAAGACTTTAATTTTTATTACCGATAATTGAGCAATAAATTAGTTACAAATTCAAAAAACTTTAAGTCTTACCTTGCTTAATTATTTAGTAATTCTATCCTTAAAATTACGATAGTTAAGCTTAATATTGCTGACTTTTTGATTTAAAAAGCTTGTAGTAGTATTTTGTAGACGGACTAATGGACTCTGACGCTTAAAGCTTTTGGGTCTTTGTTCTGGTGACTTTAAATATCTATAATGCAAAAACACATCTCGATATGGGATATTAACATCTTCACCAGTGCAAAGCCTCGCGAAATCTGAAGAAGATACACTCATATAGTGAATGTAAGTCAGGGGTTTTCCTTGGTCGTAAAGAATATTATCTACAACATCAAATTTAGAACTCCAGTGGTTCCCAGTCGCTGAAGTATGAGCGGCGTAATTATAGTAAGATATCCCACTTCGTAAAACTAAATAGTTGAGAACTGTTTGATCGGAATCTGCCCACGCTAGTGCATCAGCTTCGCCTGCTTCTAACTTTTCTAGTAAGTTTGCTAGCATTACATCATCAAACACACCCTTTTTAGAAGCAAACCAACCGGAACAAAAAACATTCTTACTAATATTTTTGAGAGAAAAAACTTTTTCTAGCTTCTCTTCTGTCCAGTTAAAAATATAATCCAAATCCGACTTATATTGAAAGTCATTCGCAAGCCAATCATATTCATCTAGCTTTTGATAAACATCATCCAGTGGTTTCATTAACAACGTATCTCCGTCAAAGAAGATAAACTTGTTAAAAGGGCCATCTAGACAGCAAAGTTTTCGATGCCTTTCTACCCGATAATTCTCTGGTAAGCCATATTCTTGCCAGAGTTTTAACGCTCTTGGATGAGCTTTCCAAATCCGAGTGCCAAAATCTTCCCAACGAGCTATGGAAGCATAATCTTCAAATAAGGTGACATTATCTCTAGCTGCAACCTCTGCTTTTACCTTGTCTAACCGCTCATTATATGGAATTACACAAACAGGAATTGGTCTACCAGCATTAGCTTCTATGCTATTAAGTAAAGCAACTAGTTGGTCATAGACAACATCATTGGCTAGGATGTAAATGCCATCAATCATTGGGATACTCCTAATATTAAGTGCGGGCAGCAACAAAGGGAAATAAACGGCGAGTCAGTTTGGGGATGAAAGCGAATTTTCCCTCATGGAGATAACGATAGTGTTCCCACAATTGCCAATAGGGACTACCAGTTTTCATTCGCGTACCAGCCCAATGGAGATATTTTAATCGTTGCCCTCGGTCATAGAGGGCGTAATCTTGCTGTTGGAAATTTTGCGAACCAGCCCAACTACCAGGCCCACCCCCAGGAATTTTAACGAGATTTCCCCGTTTAGAAATTAGTTTGAGAACAAGATAATTTAAAATTGGTTGATCTGTAACTCCTTCAGAAAAATCGAAATATTCACGATGCGTCGCACACTCTCGCAAAGCTTCATCCATTTGTTGTTCGGTAATAACTCCTTTTCTGGAAGCCCAAAAACCACTGTTAAAAACGTCTTGAAGTTGGGCATCGGAAAAAATTTCCTGCTCTTTCACAAATGGGGAAAAAATATTTCGCAGCTTGTCATTGGCATGATGGTAATCACAACAGAAGAAATCGACTTCTGAAAGTTTGTCTAAATTGTCGGCGATTTTTTCAAAGACGACAATATCTGTATCAATATAGATAAACTCATCTAAAGGGCCAAACCACGCCACAAGTTTACGCATCTTATTGGGTAAGGCAAGGAAATCTCTATCAAAAATTTCTCCGATGCGTTTGGTAAATTTATCAATAAGTTCTAAATCTGGAAAAATTTGCACGTTGTGTAAGGTAGTAAGCTGCTCTGCTACCTTGTGATAATCTTCATTAAATGGTATGAGATAAATGTTTACTTCTGGGTCATAGTAACGAATGCTATTGAGTAAAGCGATCGCATTATCGATAACGCGGTCATTAGCAACAATATAAATTCCCTTGATCATAAATTATCCTTGGTTAATTAACTTAAATTTCCGCAAAGCTCTTGTAAGTAAATTTGGTACTGGAGCGTCATTATAATTCTTAGGAGGATTTGTAAAGATTGGAAACTTCTCTGGTTCGTGTAAGTAACGATAGTAGAGAAATAAATCTCGATAAGGAAACTCAATATTTTCTCCAGCACAGACTGCTTGATTGATCTGAGGAGGAATACCAATATAGTGAAGATAAGTTAGTCGATTGCCTTTGTCATAAAGAAGGTGTTCTCGTTCCTCGAAGTGCTTAGATGTAGCAGAACATCCGGTTTTTTGATTATCTGGCAGTTGCCGAGCAAAGTTATAAATAGAAAGATTAGACCTCATTACCATGTAGTTAATCAATGGTTGTTCGCCAGCACCGCCATACAAGATTTCCGCCTCACCATTTTGTAAATGGGATATCAGTAAATCTCTTTGTTCTGAGTTAAATATTCCCCGCTTTGCACCATAGAAACCTGAGCAAAAGATTTCAGAATCTATCCGCTTTTGCTCGAAAATTTCTTGTAATTTAGGAGAATTAACATTGTATATTTTACTAACGTCTTTAAATTGGAAATCGTAGACAACAAAATCATAAGTATCTAGCTTTTCAAACACTGTTGCTAGTGAGTTCATCACCAAGGTGTCTGCATCTAAATAGATAAACTTATCGAATGGCCCATCAAAAGCACAAAAACGACGGTGAGCGCCATACAAACGTGATTTACTCCGATTCAATCGTTCTGGTGCTGCTGAGAGCATGAATTGATCCCAACGGTTGATTGATTCGCGATCGTCGTAAATAAATACATTAGGGCGTTTAGCTATTTCATCAGCAATTCGCTGTGTCCGATCGTCGAAAGGATAAATGCAAACAGGAGTTTCTGAGCCTAAAATAACATCAATACTGTTGAGCAGAGCCACCAGTTGATCGAAAACATAATCATTGCCAAGGGTACAAATACCATTCATAATTTATGAGTGTTTATCGACAAAATTTGATAACCAGTTAAGCAAGTTTAATTTGTGTAAAATGATTTGACGTGCTTCTGCGATCGCATCTTTGGCAGCATACCAAGCATCAGGTGTAGCTGTAACTTCTTTGATGTAGGCAATACCTTTTTCATCTAAACTGGGCAGCCGCAAAAAACTACCTGGTGGCAATAATTTATCAGCAGCCGGGCCACCATAGTAAATTGGTAAACACCACGCAAGTAAACTATCCCAAAGTTTCTCGCTCACATACCAATTATTATCAGCATAATTTTCAATTGCCAAATTGTAATAGTATGGAGCCATGCCATACCATTTGTTACCTAGTTCTCCTGACTTTTTAGCCGATTCTGGTAAGTTGCGCCCATATAAATCAAATTTAATGCCACTAGATTGTAGGGACTGCAAAAAGTCTAAACGCTGGCGATGCTTGGCTGTGCGACTAATTCCTGAAGTAATCCAACTACATGGAGCAACCTTTTGAGGCGGTGGCATTTCATTTAAATCTTGAAATGAATTTGAGTGATACCAAATAGCAGGCATATAGTCAGGAGTGGGAGCAAAATCATCGGGGCCAGAAATGTAGCCGCAATACTTCTGGGCTTGTTGATAATTGTGATTAGTTATTTCGACAATTTCATCTAAAGGCGGTTCCCTTAGCAAATAAATAATTCGCTCTTTGTTGACACCACGCAGTAGAGAATCAACATTTACTACTGATTTCTGGCGCTGTTTGCGAAAACTATCTAACCAAGATTTTTGTGGCGCTGCTTGGGGAAAATCAAATTGATACATCAGTAGAAAATCTGGTTTGGTTGCTAGTGCCTGCATTTGCATATTGCCCCAAACTCCAAATTGATGCGGGGTTTGTTGCCACAGCCAATCGGCTCTAGTTTCTAAACCTCGATAGCTGCTAATCATACCTACAGTTTTGATAGTCATTTTAGTTATTAATTATTTGTCTTCTACATTCTTTTTTATGCGATAACTAGAGGAAGCAGAGATTTATCAACATAACTAAGGATTTTTGCCGCTCGATTTTCCCAAGAAAACTGCTTGACAAACTCGATACTATCTGGATAACCTTCTATTTTTCTGGGATGAGTTTCTAAAACCCGCTTCAGACTTTCGGCAAATTTGCTGGAATTATCTGGCTCACACCAAGCAGTAATAGACTGAGTATCTTGAAACTCAACTAATGAAGGAATTTCCGTCGCTACAATGGGAGTTCCAGAAGCGAAGTAGTCAAATAGCTTTAAGGGAGACGTGAAAGTTGCCGCTTTTCCCGAACAATGAGGGTGAGCTAAAACATCAGCTGCTTGTAGCAAAGATGCTAACTCATTATGCAAGATATAGCCCAAAAACTTAATATTATGAACCTGTTTTTCTGTTACTAATTTCTGATAGTATTCAACTTCTGCTGGCTTGCCACCTGCACAGGCAAATTGCACATTAGGCATTTCATTAGCCACATCAATTAGTACATCAATACCTTTAAATTGCTGCAAAGCTCCCGCATAAACTACCAAAGATTGGCTTTCGTCTCGCAACAGTTTTTTCCGCCATTCTGCCGCTTTTTCTGGTTGTCTTTCCATAAATAAGCGGTTAAAACCATTGTGCAGCTTAATTACTTTTTCTGGGGGCATCCCATTTTTAATCATGCTTTCGCGGATTGTGTCTACAACGGTTACAGCAATTTGCAAAAGTGGATTTGTGACAATTTCTGGCTCAAAGGGTTTGTCTTCATGGTGGTGGTGTTCATAAATTGCCGGAATACCATTTTTGATGGCAGCTTTGATAAAATTCCAGTTACGACTGTGGACAAGTTTAGTAGTTGGAAGTATATGAAATGGTAAATAATACTTACTGGCAATGGTGTTAGAGTCAGTAAATTTGCTCTGAAAATGGTCAATTGGCCAAGGCATTGGTAAGGGAGCAACTTTTAATTTGTCATGGAGATTGTAATATTGAACAAGTTCTACTGGCGTTTTTATCGGTTGAAAAGGACGTAATAAATTAACTGGATTACTAGCTTTTGCTCCTTTGTCATGGTATACCAAAACTGTTGAGTATCCCAAATTTGCGGCGGCATTAGCTGCATTTGTAGACTGCACTAGGTGAGCCTCTGGCTGAGGTAATTCTTCACCAATAAAAAAAATGTAGTGCTGTTTTAAAGGAGGATTTTTCATAACTTTAGACATTAATACTATTCTCAAATTTTCCTAAGTCATCGAGCAGATATATAGCCGACTCATAACTTTCAGTAATTAAACCATTTTGTTCTTCTGTGGTGTATGTCAAGTTATCAGCTATAGAGCGGAGAGAGCTAAGTATGAGATTGAGAGAAGTCCGAAACTCAACGGAAATTTGATTAAAAATTTGATAATGCTTACTGATAATATTTTGATTTTGGTCAGAGATTGAGAGCATTTGCCCACTGATTTGCAAATTAATAACATCCTCAAAAACATCAATGGTGTTGAGAATTCTCAAGGCTGATTTATAAGAGTCTTCGATTAATTCGTGCCGTTCTTGGGAGTCGTCTACTAAATCATCAAGTAATAAGCGTAGAAACCCAATCATCGAGTTCATCTGCGTCCGAATTTCGTGAGAGATGCGGAGCAAGCTTTGATTGTGTTTGGTAACAGTTTCAGGACGTTCCGCAAATTGCATTGAGTACAAGCGTGAGTAGTAACCACCCTTTTGTAAAAGTTCGTCATGGGTTCCCACTTCTACCACCTGTCCCTGCTCTAATACGGCTATTTGATTGGCTTTTTGGACTGTAGAAAGGCGGTGAGCAATTACTAAGGTGGTGCGATCGCGACTAAGATCGTCAAGTGCAGCTTGTACTAAGCGTTCGGAAACAGTATCTAAAGCGCTAGTGGCTTCATCTAAAATCAGAATTTCGGGATTTTGCAGCAGGGCGCGGGCGATCGCTAATCTTTGCCTTTGTCCACCAGATAGCATTACGCCGCGATCGCCAATTAGGGTATCAAATCCTTGAGGCAATTTGCTGATAAACTCATAAGCATTTGCCCGCTTGGCTGCTGTCAGAATTTCATCCTCAGTTGCTTCTGCTCGCCCATAGGCGATGTTATTTTGTACCGAGTCATTAAAAAGAAAGGTATCTTGACTAACAATGCCCATCCGCTTTCGCACGGATATAAGATCGAACTCCCGCAAATCGGTGCCATCAATGGTAATGCTGCCAGCGATCGGGTCGTAAAATCTGGGCAAAAGGTCTGCCAAAGTGGATTTACCAGCACCAGATCCGCCTACTAAGGCTAAGGTTGTACCGCGCGGTAAATATAAATTCACATCTTTTAGTACCAACTTTTCATGATCGGGGTAGGCAAAGCAAAGAGAATTAAAAGACACTCCCTCTTCTAATTTTGTGTAGGGAAGTTTACCCTTCTCCATGAACGGTTTATCGTGCAGGCTTAAAAATTCATTCGTCACATCTACACTGGCGGCAGTACTGGCAAAGTTGCTGCGAATAGTATTTAACTGAGAAATTAATGGCAGCACTCGTAGCAGCACTAATAAATATGTCAGCAGTACGGTAGAAAGAGAAGAAACTTGATCCGCAAAGAAGGTTTTGCTCAAAAGTACAATCAGCAGTAAAGCTGTAATACCCATTACCTCACTCAGAGGTGTAATCACTTCCGAATTAACCTGAGATTGAAAATCTGCTAATTCGCGATCGCGAATTAATTTTTTAATCCGTTGATATTCTTTTTGTTCATTTCCAGTCGCCTTTACCAGTCGGATTCCGTTCAAAGTTTCCAGTACAGAGACTGAGTATGCTCTAGACATCTCACTAAGCTGTTTGCCAAAAGTTCTCGACCGAGAAATGGCATACTGATTTATTAACGTCACCAATGACAGTAAAAGCGTAGCAGCAATTGTTAACTGCCAAGAAATTGACAGCAATAAAGCGACAAAAACTAAAACTGTGATTACTAGAATAACTATCTTGACCGTACTACCTATAGCACTTGCAGCCCTGCCAATTTCTCCACCAAGACGGTTTATTAAATCACCAACCTTTGTCTTGGCATAATAATCTATATCAATTTCTAGTAATAGCCTTAACCCAGTTTCGCGCATATCAGATGTCAGCTTTCGAGTTAAAGAACTCGATGCTAATGTGCTGGCATAAGTTGCTAAATTCTTTAAAAGAATTGTGAATATAATTGCCCCAGCCATTACTCCTATTCGGTAAGGTTCTGGAGTATTATCAAAGGGAGATATCAACCTTTTTAAGATGGGAGGGGCGGTACTTAAATCTACTTCTTGCCCCACAATTTTTAAAACCACCGGCACAATTAAAGCTGTGCTGATCCCATTAAATAAAGCTCCAGAAAATCCTAACAATATTGTCAGCAGAATTAAACCTGGATAGGGTTTAGCGAATCTTAGTAGTAGTTTTCTGGTAGACATTGGATATTTTTATGCCAATTTCACTTCTTAATATTATTCACCAATTAATTGCTAAAATAGCTAATTATCAAATAAATTAAACTAAATAATCTTCATCTCTCAACTCCGTAAAAACACAGCTACACCTATAACACCAGTTTCTAGAAATTTTTCCAGATAAAATACCAGAGATGCTTTGGCACAAAGAGGAAATGAAAATCTCTTTTTAAATGCATCACAATCTATAAATATTCACAACCGAGCAATTACTGACTTAAGCACAGAAGCCATAGCCTCTATGCTATAGTGTTCCACACATCTTTCTCTTGCCTTAATACCTTTCTGATTTGCTGACTCTAAATTCTCAAAAATCAATTGAATTTTTTCAGCAATCTGTTCAGGACAGGCAGGTTCGACTAAATAACCAGTATCACCTAAAATTTTGGGAATATCTCCAACACGTGTTGATAATACAGGTTTAGCCATTGCCATTCCATCTGTCAACTTCAGAGGAAATTGAGCGCGAGTTTCTGGGGTATCTCGCTGGGGAACGACTACAATGTGAGCAGCTGCAACCAGATCGGGCATAACATCAGCTGGATACTTTGGTAATTTGATAATCCAGCGTCCCCACTTTTCTTGAAGTTGTCGATCGTAATCATCATAAGGACTGCCACCGACAATCACTAGTCTTAAGTCTGGTTGATTAATTTTATCGAGTGCTATGAGAACATCTTCTAGACCTTTATAGGGTCTTGGCGCACCAGGAAACATTAAAATACGATATTCAGATAAACCATAACGATTTCTGCTGGACTCAGCATCATATCCAGAGGGATCGAATAAAGCAGTATCTTTACCATTGGGGACAAATGTACCGCCAAAACGCTGTTGCAAAAAGTTAGTATGCACTGTCACAGCATCAGCATGACTTACCAAACCTTCCATCCATTTCACGTACAAAGGATGATAAGGATTTCTGAGTGCGCCGTTTGATTTCAACAAGTCTCTGGCTAATTGTTTGGGTGTAAGACTATAATGCCAGTCGTCGCCACCATACCAACTGAGTTCCCAATCATCTATGTCTAAAATTAACGGGTTGCGGCTAAAGATTTTCTTTAATAAAGCAACTCCAAAACTCGCTATTTGTGGTTTTATTGCATAAATTATATCTCCATTAATTTTTGGTAAAATTTTTTGAATTTCTCCAAAAAAATCTGGAAAGTTTTTGCCTGGTAAATTATAAACATTTAATTCTAACGGCAAATTACGATATAAGTTCTTTCCAAATAAAAACCCGATAATTTCAACTTCATATTCTAAATTTTTTAGGGCTGTTGCTATCAAGTATGCACGCAAAATAGCTGCACTTGATAAATCAGAAACCAACAGCGATATCTTGGAAAACTTTTTCACTATTTTCTTACTTATTTTTATTTAATTCGCCAAGGATTTGTCACTTGATTCGGTAAAAATACTTTAGCTAATCTGTCAAAAATCCTTGTATACAAGGAACGACTAATATCTTTAGCATATTGAGGTCGATAAGGATAAGTACAGTGAAGAACTTTAATTTTATCCTGAATATCATAAGCATCCTGCCACTTACTGAGATAATTATAGGTAGGTGGTAGGATTTTCATGTAAGGACGTACAGATGCGATCGCAGAAGCAAAAGCCCCTTGATCTTTTAGGAGTAATTTATCTTGGTTATTTTTGACAATCTCAAAATACTGTTTAAATTCTTCAAACAATATCTTGGTTACTTCTGTTTTCCTAAAAGCCATAAAACCGCCATTATACTGCACGCTATCTGCTTGTAATGGTAAACCTACTGATTGCAGAATTGGCAAAACATTTGGCAAAAGGTCTTCTTGTTTACCACGTAATAAATTTGTGGCTTTCAAAATAGAAGGTTGAACATCTTCAGTTAGTAAAAAGTCATATTCATCTAAATAGTCAAAGACATCATTGATATCTGAAAGTAAACAAATATCTGAATCTAGGTAAATCGTTTTATCAAACTCAGAAGCTGCATATAGAGCTAGTTTTGCTTGCCGCGATGCTAAAACAGTATTTTCATTTGCAGGTGCTGGCTTTAAAATTACATTTTTGAATGCCTTGAGCAAAGGATAAAGAATTATTGGTACTTGGTCAATTAAAATAATAATCGGCTCTTTATGAAACTTTCTAACCGCCGCTAAAAAATGAATACAATCTTGAAAAGAGTAGAGTCCGGTTAAGATTGTAATAAAACCTCTGGTTTCTGTCTTCATAAATAAAACAAGTTAAATAATTATTACTTTTAATCCTAGCCGAGGTAATTTAATGTGTCCATTCCCAAACACTTTTACTCCAGTCCTCGTTAGGGTAAAAAACTCCTTGCCATTGGTAAAAGTGAACAAAATCTTCGATTTTTAAGGTTTTATTTACATCCCTAATCATATAGAGAGGCCGCTTGCCGTAAAATGATGCCCACATGCTATAACTACTCGGTGGGCCAATAATATAATCACATTCTGCCAAAGAATACATATCCTCAATTATATGATTATTGCCATAAACATAAGATAAATGTTGTAAATAATCTTCCTTTTGCCTCTGATTTGAGCAAATCAAAAATGTCACTTTTTTGTTAGGAAATAGTGCTTTAGCTGATTCCATAACCTTTAAATACTCTTCAAATAAATAAAAATATTTACCGTTTTGATGTTCTTGGTAATCTCCATGACGGATATGGATTCCAACGATCGCATCAGTCTCGCTACGTATCTGGGATATGAGATTTGCTACATTAAGCTGATACTTATTTAAAGGTTGAAAGTAAGCACGAATTTTTTCTCCATGTTTTTGGAGATTTGAGAGATCGTCTACAAACCATCCATCACGAAACATCCATCCTTGAAAAAAATTTATAGAGCCTGATTTCAACTCTTTTGTAATAATTGAATTACTCCAGCTAAAAGGTCGATCGCGCTTAATATTAATTGTCTTAAACCGGCCGCTTTCAGCTAAAAAACGATTAAAATCGTAGTAATATTTGCGTAAAAATTTATTTCCCGGAATTGAAACTACTGGAGAGGGATAGCAAGATAAAAAGTCTTCGGAGGTTGACATAAAAAAATCAGCATACTCTTCAAAAGCTGGGTTTATAACTGTAAAATTATTTTCAATTGCAAATGCTATAAAATTAGCAAATGACAATAATCTGTTTCCTAATTGTCCAGATTTTGCAGAAATAACTAACATAAATACAGCCTAGAAAGATTAAAATTAATGATATTGGCTAAAGCTTTCAAAATCCAAAATTATCCACATAAAATTAATTTTAATCAATGAAAGTAAATATATCCAAATGAATGAATTTATTTGTATCCTTTTAACAGCAAATTACAAAATAAATATAGCTTTGTCTTTGCGGTTATTACCAGAGAAAATTCACTGAGAAATTGCGATTTATTTTGGTTATTTTAAGTGTATTTACTAGATAATATAGTTGTATCTATTATAATTAATAGTAAGTTACAGTCATACTCAATAAAGTATAAATACTGGATGTAGTTTGTGCAAGTAGCCTTGTTACTGAATACCAAACATCTGTTTTAAGTAGGTTGGCGTGAATATTTATCATCAGGATTAGGCAGGAGGCACGAGGGAAGAGGGTTTTAGTCTAATTTAATTTTGTTAACATAGTTTGGTTTTTCCCAGTCGTTCTACTAATAATAGAGGCAGAGGCAATGCAGGTAATCCGTCTGGAAGCACTCTCAGACAACTATATATTCTTAGTACATGACGAGAAGCAAAATATCGCGGCTGTTGTCGATCCAGCCGAGTCTCAACCAGTATTAAAGAAACTAGCAGAATTAAAAGCTGAGTTGGTAGCAATTTTCAATACCCACCACCATAACGATCATGTGGGTGGTAATAAGCAATTAATCGAACAATTTCCGCAATTGATAGTTTATGGAGGAGCCGAGGATCGTGGGAGAATTCCTGGACAGCAGGTATTTTTGCAACAAGGCGATCGCGTCCAGTTTGCAGACCGCATAGCTGAAGTTATCTTCGTTCCTGGACATACCCGCGCTCATATCGCTTACTACTTTCCCCCCGAACAAGCTGGTGAGACGGGCGATTTATTTTGCGGCGATACCTTATTTTCTGGCGGTTGCGGTCGCTTATTTGAAGGAACACCGACCCAAATGGTAGACTCTTTAAGCAAACTGCGCTCTCTACCTGATAATACACGCATCTGGTGTGCCCACGAATACACGTTGAACAATCTGCAATTTGCTCTAACTGTGGATGGCGACAACGCCGACTTACAAAGACGCTTCAATGAAGTGAAGGCTTATCGTAGTCGAGGAGAAGCTACAATTCCCTCACTGCTGGGAGTGGAGAAGCACACCAATCCCTTTTTGCGTTGGGATCAGCCATCATTACAATCAACTGTTAAGAGTAGCGATGGAGTGCAAACCTTCGCGCGGATACGCGAAATGAAAAATAACTTTTAGGAATTGGGAATGGGGCATTGGGCATTGGGCATTGAGGATGGGAAGAGAATTAAAATTACCTCTTTCCCCTCTGCTCCGCATTTCCC
>NZ_NOLI01000131.1:0-21754 GCF_002245975.1 Nostoc sp. 'Peltigera membranacea cyanobiont' 213
CCCCAATCCCCAGTCCCCAATCCTCATGAACAACATTGACGATCTTTATGAACTTTCGCCCATGCAGCAGGGGATGCTGTTTCACACGCTTTATGCGCCAGAATCGGAAATTTATTTTGAGCAGTTGCTTTGTATTCTCCAAGGAAAATTAAATTTTCCTGCCTTTGAGCAAGCTTGGCAGCAGGTTGTAGCAAGGCATCCAGTTTTACGCAGTTCCTTTTATTGGGAAGAGATCGAAAAACCCTTGCAAATGGTGAGTAAGCAAGTGGATCTTCCGTGGGAAGAACTGAATTGGCAAAATTTCACAGCCGACGAACAACAACAGCATCTAGAGGATTTTTTGAAATGCGATCGCCAAAAAGGATTTGAACTAGATATAGCTCCTCTGATGCGCTTCACCATCATCCAGCTAGAGGAATATACTTACCAATTTATTTGGAGTCATCATCATATTCTCTTTGATGGCTGGTCGATGCAGATTATCCTCAAAGAAGTTTTAGCTTTCTATGAAGCACACCAGCGAGGCGAACATTTGCGCCTGATCCCCTCTCGCCCCTATCGAGAATATATTAATTGGTTACAGCAACAGGATATTGAGCAAGCAAAGAACTTCTGGCAACAAACTCTCCAGGGTTTGGAACTTCCTAAATCTTTAATCGGGAATAAAGAACAAGAACAAGGAATATACAATCAGCAAACTTTTCAATTATCTCAAACGGTAACTGAGAAATTGCAATATGCGGCGCGACAGCACCATTTAACTCTGAATAATTTGGTTCAAGGAGCGTGGGCATTGCTACTTTCTCGCTACAGTGGGGAAAGTGATGTAGTATTTGGTGCAACTGTATCCGGTCGTCCACCAACCCTTGTGGGAGTGGATTCGATGGTGGGGCTACTAATTAATACTCTCCCTATGCGGGTACAAGTTACAGGAAAAGTGGAATTATTACCCTGGCTCAAGGAATTACAAAGCCAAGCTTATGAACAGGAACAGTATGCTTATTATTCCTTGGCAGAAATTCAGCGTTTGAGTGATGTTCCCCCAGGAATGCCTTTATTCGAGAGTCTTTTTGTCTTTGAGAATTATCCACTAGATTCTCCTGAACAAGACACCAAAAAAACTTTAGAAATTAGTCATCTTCGTTGTTTTGAACGCACTAATTATCCGTTAACAGTGGTAGTTAATCCTCAATCACAATTGTCTGGAAGGATTGTCTATGATGCTAGTCGTTTTGAACCAGAGACAATTGGGCGGATGATTGGACATTTCCAAACATTGCTCGCGGGAATGGCAGCCAATCTCAAACAAAATGTTTCTGAATTATCTCTACTCAGTGCAGCCGAAGAAGAAGAATTAATTATCCAAGAAAGCAGTCAAAATATAGATTATATTGAATATAAATGTATTCATATTTTATTTGAAGAACAGGTAGAAAAAACTCCTGATGCGGTAGCCGTTGTATATGAAAAAGAATATTTAACTTATCGGGAGTTAAATAACCGTGCCAATCAATTAGCGCATTATTTGCGTTCAGCTTTGCTGTCGCGTAGCGATTCGCTAGGAGTTAAACCAGAAGTACGGGTGGGAATTTGTGTCGAGCGATCGCTGGAAATGGTAGTAGGAATAATCGCTATTCTCAAAGCGGGTGGGGCTTACGTTCTATTAGATTCAGCTTATCCTTCTGAAAGATTAGCGTTTATGGTGGAAGATTTACAAGCACCCATCTTAATAACGCAAACTCATTTACAACATCTGCTTCCACTCAATAATCAAATTGTGGTGAATCTGGATGCAGATTGGGAAATGATTTCCCAATACAAAGAGGACAATTTGCTCAGTGACGTTAATCCAGAAAATTTAGCTTTGATAAGCTACACCTCTGGTACAACAGGAACACCAAAAGGTACAGAAGTTCCCCATCGGAGCATTGTTGGTTTTATGTTTGGGGTTGATTACGTTCACTTTGATGCAAACCAGATTTGGCTACAACATTCATCAATTTCTTGGGATGGACTCACCTTAGAACTTTGGCCGCCCTTACTTTACGGTGGGCGTTGTGTGCTTTACCCAGGAAAAATTCTCACACCTGAGAACTTAAGCAAGATTATCCAAGAACAGGGAGTTAACATCCTGCTTCTAACTACTGCCCTATTCAATCTCATGATTGATACAATGCCACAAGGATTGTCAGAAATTAAACAACTGATATTTGGGGGAGAGTCCGTTTCTGTACCTCATGTTCGTCGCGCTTTAGAACTATTACCGGAAACCAAAATTATTCATGCTTACGGCCCTTCAGAATGTACAGTTTTTACTTCTTGCTATCCAATTCCCAAACAACTTGCTCAAAATTTCCATTCAATTTCCATTGGTAAACCCATTGGAGATAGGATAGTTTACTTACTAGATGAAAACTTACATCGAGTTCCAATTGGTGTTCCTGGCGAACTCTATGTGGGTGGAGCGAGTGTTGCTAGAGGTTACTTAAATCAACCAATATTAACCAACGAAAAATTTATTTCTAATCCTTTTATTAAGGGAGATACCCTTTACAAAACCGGAGATTTAGTCCGCCGTCTTTCTGATGGAAATCTAGATTTTATCGGTCGAATTGATACACAAGTAAAAATTCGCGGTTTCCGCATTGAATTAGCAGAAATTGAAGCGATTTTAATTCAACATTCTGACATCAAGCAAGTTGTTGTTATTGTGCGGGAAGATGAACCTGGAAACAAATATTTAGTAGCTTATATCGTTACCAATGATAATCAACCAACGCCTAGTACCCTGCGAAACTTCCTCAAGAAAAAGCTGCCTGACTACATGATTCCCGCCGCTTTCGTATTTATAGAAGCGTTACCCTTAATGCCTAATGGTAAAATCAATCGCCGTGCTTTACCCGCCGCAGATAATTCCCAAAGAAATCTAGAGGTTGATTTTATTCCTCCTCACACACCTACCGAACAAGAATTAGCTAAGATATGGGTTGAAGTTCTCAAAGTAAAAGAGGTTGGAATTCACGATAACTTCTTCGAGTTAGGGGGACATTCTTTACTGGCTACTCAAGTTATTTCTCGATTAAGAGAAGCCTTCTCTCTAGATTTTCCTCTGCGTTACTTATTTGAAAATCCGACTATTGCAGAACTCTCTCAAAAAGTGATTGCTCAACAAATCGAACAAGCAGAAAATGATGAACTAGCAAATATTTTAGCGGAGGTCGATCGGTTATCAGAACAAGAATTGACACAACAATTACTGTTTTGAGTGATAAATTTAATGACTCGATAATACTAAGTTTGAAAAAGCCGAAGATGTAAAAGATTTTTCTCTGTGTCTCTGTGGTTCAATAAAAAACTAATTTTCAACAATATATATGAGCGATATACTAAAACGTCTTGAAACCCTGTCGCCAGAAAAGCGAGAGTTAGTCTTACAAAAACTGAAAAAGCAACAGCAATCTACATCCGACAACAAACTAATTCCGATTTCGCGCCAACAATCGCTTCCTGTTTCTTTTGCTCAACAAAGACTGTGGTTTCTCGACCAACTAGAAGGCGAAAATTGTGTCTACAATGTCCCGTTTTTCTTGCAAATTAGCGGGTGTCTTCAGATAGCAGCTTTACAACAAGCTATTACAGCAATTATTCAACGTCATGAAGTCTTGCGTACTAGCTTCTGTGTTGTCAATGAGTCGCCGATACAGGTGATTGATGCCAATCCCAAGTTGACGATGCAACTGATAGACTGGCGACAATTGACGGAAGCAGACCAGTTAAAGAAAGCGCAGCAGTTAGCGATAGAAGAATTACAACAACCTTTTGATTTATCAAACCCACCTTTGCTGCGAGTAAAGTTGTTGCAACTGAGTGACCAATCCCATCTGCTGTTCCTCGTTATCCATCATATTGTTTGTGATGGCTGGTCAATGCAGATATTCCGCCGGGAATTATTCACGCTTTATACTGCCTTCTGTGCTGGGAAACCTTCTCCTTTACCAGAATTATCGCTGCAATATGCCGATTTTGCTCACTGGCAAAGACAATGGCTACAGGGAGAGGTTCTCCAAAAGCAACTCAATTACTGGCAAAAACAATTAGCCGCAGTTCCGCCACTGTTAGAATTACCCACAGACCGACCGCGCCCGTCAACTCAAACCTATCGGGGGCGTAGCGAGTTTGGCGCACTCAATCAAAATTTAACTCAGAAGTTGAAGCGTTTGAGTCAGGAGTCAGGAACAACTTTGTTTATGACCTTACTGGCAGCATTTGCGCTGTTACTTTCGCGCTACAGCGGACGGGAAGATATTGTTGTTGGTTCTGCGATCGCTAATCGCAACCTTCGTCAAATAGAACCATTAATTGGCTTTTTGGTCAATACATTGCCTTTGCGTACCAACTTGCAAGGGAATCCCACCTTCTTAGAATTACTCGAACGGGTGAAGCAAGTAACCCTAGATGCTTACGACCATCAGGATTTACCCTTTGAGAAGCTAGTTGATGAATTGGGTTTAGAGCGATCGCTCTCCTATCATCCACTATTTCAAGTGGCTTTTGGCTTGCAAAATGAAACGCAACAGACACTAGAAACCCCTGGATTAACCCTGAATCCCTTTAAATGGGAAAACACGACGACGCTGTTTGATTTGTCGCTAATTGTTCGGGAAACTGACCAAGGGTTAACAACAGAATGGGAGTATGCGACCGATTTATTTGCAGCCACAACCATTCAACGAATGGTAGGAAATTTTGCAGTCTTGATTCAAGGAATTGTCGATAATCCCCAACAACCGATTAACACTCTACCGTTGCTCACAGAAGTTGAACGTCAGCAACTACAAAACTGGAATCAAACTCAAACCGATTATCCTCTCAATCAAACTCTGGTTGACCTGTTTGAAGCTCAAGTTGCGAAAAATCCTAATAATCTCGCTTTGGTGTTTGAATCCCAAAGCCTAACTTATCAACAACTCAATCAAAAAGCTAACCAACTGGCTCATTACCTAGTTCAAAATTACCAAATTCAGCCAGACACCTTAATTGGTATCTGCGTTGAACGGTCATTCGAGATGATTATTGGCGTACTCGGTATCCTGAAAGCAGGTGCTGCTTATGTGCCGATTGACCCCAATTATCCACAAGAGCGGATTGGGTTTATGCTACAAGATTGTGGAACCTCAGTTTTGCTCACCCAAAGTTTTCTTAAAGATAAATTACCTCTAACTGAATTAAAACATCAGGTTATTTGTTTAGATGGAGATACTTTTAGTTCGGCGTTAATAGATAATCCCAATGTTCAAATTCTGCCTGATAATTTAGCTTATATAATTTATACCTCTGGTTCAACGGGACGACCTAAAGGGGTGATGATTGAGCATCAAGCAATTGTCAATCTAGCTTTAGCTTGGGCGAAAACTTTTCAAGTTCAACCCCAAAGTCGTTGGCTTCAGTTTGGTTCTTTTAGTTTTGATTTATCTATTGGTGAAATTGCGACTGCATTGGGAGCAGGTGGTTGTTTATATTTAGCCCAGAAAGAAACTTTGTTACCTAGTCAAGCTTTGGTTGACTTGTTAGCTGATTGTAAAATTTCCCATTTTGCGTTACCTCCTTCTGCCTTATCTGTATTACCGCGAGCGATATTACCTGATTTGCAAGCCATAATCGTTGGTGGTGAGGCTTGTCCAGCCGAATTGGTGACACAATGGGGAACAGAAAGATGTTTTTTCAATTGCTACGGGCCGACGGAATCGACGGTTATTGCCACTATTGCTAGTTGCGAACAAAATGGAAAAAAACCTTCTATTGGACAACCATTATCTAATATTCGCATCTACATTTTAGATGCGAATAATCAACCATTACCTCCGGGAATACCAGGGGAATTGTGCATCGCGGGAGTGGGTTTAGCACGAGGCTATTTGAATCGTGCCGATTTAACTGCCGAAAATTTTATTGAAGTTGAATTGTTTGGTAAACCTGAGCGAATTTATCAAACTGGCGACTTGGCAAAATGGAATTCTGATGGAAATGTTGAGTATCTAGGTCGCATTGATGCTCAGGTTAAATTACGGGGATTCCGCATTGAATTGGGTGAAGTTGAATCGATTTTATTGGAACATACTTCAGTTAAAGAAGCAGTTGTTATTTTATATGAAACTGATAGTAATCCCAGGTTAATAACATATATTACGGTGGCGGAAAAATCCAGCAATTTAGCGAGTCAACTCAAGGACTATCTAAAAACTCGCCTGCCAAATTATATGGTTCCTAGTCAGATTATGGTATTGAATAAACTGCCCCTTACCCCTAATGGGAAGCTAGACCGCAGAGCATTACCAGCACCAGATCCAGCCGCTTCCACTGACTTTGAAATGCTTGTTACCTCAACAGAAGAACTGCTGGCTACTTTATGGCAAAGTCTTTTGAAAATTAAGTCAGTTAGTCGTCGAGACAACTTCTTTGAACTGGGTGGACATTCCCTGTTAGCAACTCAATTAGTTACCCGCATTCGTGACAGTTTTGGGGTGGAAATACCTGTACGCAAGATATTTGAGCAGAGTGTTTTATCTGAATTGGCAACAGAAATTGACAAAGCCTCTTCAGGAATCGCTTTACCCCCGATCGCACCACAACCGGAAAATACTCCTAAAACTCTATCCTTTGCCCAATCGAGACTTTGGTTTTTAGCCCAACTTGAAGGCACTGGAACCTCGACTACTTATAATATGTCAACGGCTTTGCAACTTGAAGGCAAGTTAAATATAGATGCGTTGCGGGCAAGTTTTGATTATCTCCTCGATCGCCATTCCATTCTCCGTACATATTTTCCAGCCTTGGAGGGAGAGGCGCAAGTAGTTGTCCAAAATCTAGAAGATATTGAAGTGCTGGCGATCGCAGATTTACAGTCACTCGATCCTCAGACTCAAGCAGAAACCGTACAACAGTTATTAGATAACCACGCTCAAGAACCCTTTGACTTAAATGCTGGCCCTCTTTTCAAAGCAACATTACTGCAATTAAGCGAACAGAAAAATGTCTTGCTTCTGAATATGCACCACATTATCAGTGATGGCTGGTCAATGGGGGTATTTAAACGCGAGTGGGAACAGGCTTATTCGGCTTTTGCTGCGGGCGAAACTCCGAATTTGTCAGCATTACCGATTCAATATAGTGATTATGCTGCTTGGCAGCGCAGTTGGTTACAAGGGGAGATTTTAGAAAGTCAGGAAAATTACTGGAAACAAGAACTAGACGATGTTCCCCAATTGCTGGATTTACCTACCGATTATCCCCGTCCGGCGCAACAAAGTTACCAAGGTGGGCGTGAAGAATATCGTTTGAGCAAAGAACTGACTCAGAAACTCAAAATCTTGAGTCAAAAACACGGGGTTAGTTTGTTTATGACCTTGTTAACGGCTTTTAATATCTTGCTATCGCGTTACAGTCGTCAAGAAGATTTATGTGTTGGTTCTGCGATCGCTAACCGCACCCATAGCTATACAGAATCACTAATTGGCTTTTTTGTCAATACCTTAGTATTACGGAGCAAAATCAAGCCAGAGCAAGCATTTAACGAGTTACTCCAACAAACGCGCCAAACTTGCTTAGATGCCTACGCTCATCAAGATATTCCCTTTGAGTATTTGGTAGAACAGTTACAACCAGAACGCAGTCTCAGCCATAACCCTTTATTCCAAGTGATGATAGTGTTGCAAAACACCGAAGGGGCGGGAACAAATGTCAGTCTACCAGGGCTTGATATTAAATGGTTGGATCAAAGTTATCCTTATGCCAAGTTTGATTTGACACTCGATCTTTGCGAAAGGGACGAGCAACTACATTGTATGTGGGAATATGCCACCGATTTATTTGAGGCAGAAACCATTCAACGTATGGCGGGACACTTTGAAGTCTTACTCGGTGCAATTACCGAAAATCCTCAACAGCCGATTAGCAAACTGCCCTTAATGACAACAGCAGAAATTCAACAACTGCGAGTTTGGAATCAAACTAACATTGATTATCCTCAAAACCAGACCCTCGTAACTCTGTTTGAACAACAAGTTATACAAACCCCCGATAATATTGCCGTGGTGTTTGAAGATTGCAGCCTGAGTTATCAAGAACTGAATCAAAAAGCTAATCAACTGGCGTATTCTCTATTAGAACTCAAAAAAGAGCAACAATTACCCGATAATCCATTGATAGCGATTTGTGTGGAGCGATCGCTAGAGATGGTCATTGGTATATTTGGTATTCTCAAAGCTGGTGGGGCTTATGTGCCGATTGATCCGAGTTATCCGCGCGATCGCATTCATTTAATGCTTGAAGATAGTAATGCTTCTGTATTACTAACAACAAACCTCATTCAAAAGCAACTTCCTCTAGAAAAACTAAAAAATCCCTGTAAAGTAGTATTTCTGGAAAAAGAAGCATGGGACAATCAGCCAAAAAATAACCCCAATCAGCAAAGTAGCTCTGATGATTTGGCTTATGTAATTTATACTTCTGGTTCCACAGGGCGACCTAAAGGTGTTGCCATTGCCCAATCTAGCCCGGTAGCTCTGGTAAAATGGGCGCATTCAGTCTACAGTGCAGAACAGCTTGCAGGTGTCTTAGCATCAACCTCAATTTGTTTCGATTTGTCCATTTTTGAAATTTTTGTCCCACTGACTCAAGGTGGTAGCGCAATCGTGGTGGAAAATGCACTCTACATTGAGCAAGCACACAACAGTATTGTGCCAATGACGTTGGTTAATACTGTGCCGAGTGCTGCTGCGGAACTGCTCAATATGAATGCTATTCCGGCAAGTGTTCAAATTATCAACTTAGCTGGTGAACCATTAAAAAATCATCTAGTACAGGCTTTATATCAAACCACATCAGTGACAGGGGTTTATAACCTGTATGGTCCTTCTGAAGACACAACTTACTCGACTTTTACCAAAGTTGCCAAAAATGCCCAGTATGAACCAACTATCGGGAAAGCGATCGCTAACACCCGCATCTATATTCTAGATAGCTACAACCAACCCCTTCCGCCTGGTATTCCTGGGGAACTCTGTATTGCAGGCGTGGGTTTAGCACAGGGTTATTTGAATCGTCCCGATCTGAGTGCTGAAAAATTTATTGATCTCAACCTATTCAACCAAACTGAGCGGATTTATAAAACTGGCGATTTAGCCCGTTGGCTACCTGACGGCAATTTGCAATATTTAGGTCGCATTGATTATCAGGTCAAACTTCGTGGTTTCCGTATTGAATTAGGTGAAATCGAAGCATCTTTACTCAAACACCCAAAAATTCAAGAAGCAGTTGTCATTGTACGTGAAGAAACTGATCTCGATCAACGTCTCGTAGCTTATATCGTCCCTATAGGAACAGATGAGCATACAAGCCAAGGTGAACAAGTCGAATTATGGCAGCAAGTTTTCAATGATAGCTACTCTCAGCAACAAGCCCCAAGCGATGACCCAACTCTAAATCTAGCGGGTTGGAATGATAGCTACACAGGAGAACCGATTCCCCAAGCGGCGATGCAGGAATGGCGAGATACAACAGTTGCCCAAATCCTGGAACTGCAACCGCAACGGATTTTGGAAATTGGTTGTGGGACAGGAATGTTATTGTTTAAAATTGCGCCCCATTGTCAGCATTATCTGGGTACGGATTTTTCACCTGAAGCATTGCAGTATATTGAACAACATCTCAAACAGCAATCTCTCAACGACAGAGTTACTTTAAAAACCAGTGCAGCTAACCAGTTTGATGGCATTGAAACAAATGCTTATGACTTGGTAATCATAAATTCGGCGATCCAGTATTTTCCCTCCTTAGACTACTTTTTGTCAGTATTGGAGGGCGCTATCAAAGCCGTTACCACTTACGGATCAATCTTTCTTGGGGATGTGCGAAATCTCGATCTGCTAGAAGCTTTCCACACAGCAGTCGAGTTTCATCGCGCCCCCGATGAATTATCAATTAAAGATTTGCGTCAACAGATTCAAAAAAGCATCCGCACCGAAGGTGAATTATTGATTGATCCTGATTTCTTTATCGCTTTGAAACAAAAATTTCCTCGAATTAGTCATGTACAAATCCAATTGAAACAGGGTTATGCTCAGACGGAAATGAGCCGTTTTCGTTATGACGTTATTTTACATTTGGATCGAATAGATATTCCCGTTGCATCACCTCAATGGTTAGATTGGCAAGGTGAAGAACTGAATTTGGAAACAATCGAGAAAATTTTAACTACTCAGCAACCTGATTTGTTGGGTATCAAGAATATTCCTAATACTCGTCTCACCTCAGAAATGACGCTATTAGAAGAAATTGCTCGATTAGATGGTAATGTTGCAGATTTAAAAGCGGCAATTGCCCAAGCTAAACCGGGTATACAACCCGAAGCATTCCGAACTTTAGTAGGAAATTTGCCCTATACACCTTTTATCCAATATAACCCTATCGAATTTTATAATTACGATGTTGTTTTTCAACGGAATATTCCTGGACAAGGGACATTGCCACGATTTGCTCAACGGGAGAATTTGCAACTGAAACCTTGGCAATATTACGCAAATCAACCGTTACAATATCGCACGAATCAAGTCGATCCAGCCTTATTAGCTGAATGGCGGGATTTCCTGGGCAAAACTCTCCCTGATTATATGATTCCTAGTCATTTCACTGTTTTAGATAAATTGCCATTAACACCGAATGGTAAAATAGACCGCAAAGCTTTACCTGCACCAGATACAGGAGTTTCAGCAACAGACATTGAATTGCCTCTAACAGCAACAGAAAAATTGCTTGCCGAATTGTGGGCGAAGCTGCTTAAATATGAAGCGATCGCACGGCATGATAACTTCTTCAACTTAGGGGGACATTCATTATTAGCAACCCAACTCATTGCCCGCATCCGTGATAAATTCAAGGTAGAATTGCCTTTGCGGAAGATATTTGAATTTCCTATCCTCAGTGAATTGGCTAATTATATTGATACCTGCATTTGGGTTAATTCCACTGAAGAAAGTATGCAGTCTCTCAATTCCGACGAAGAGGAAATCGAATTTTAAAGTACCACGGCTAAAAACACGTTCTCAAGTAAAATTTATCTTTAAATTAACCCATGATTGCTCTATCTGATTCCATTTTTCTTACTCCCGAATCCTACCTAGAACTAGAAGAAAAAAGCAATATCAAACACGAATATATTGATGGTCAAGTTTATGCAATGGCAGGAAAAACTGACACCCACAACACCATTGCCCTAAACCTGGCTTTATTGATTCGTAATCACTTTCGAGGGTCAGACTGTCGAGTTTACTTTGCCGATATTAAAGCCCAAGTTGAAAACCGCTTTTATTATCCTGATATCATCGTAACCTGCGACCCTAAAGACCGAGAAACCCCGACTTATAAACGCTTTCCTAAACTTATTATCGAAGTTTTATCCGAGTCTACAGAAGGCTTTGACAGAGGTGACAAATTCAACGACTATCAAACCCTTGATAGCTTAGAGGAATATGTTTTAGTAAACAGCAAACACCAACGAGTTGAAACCTTTCGCCGTAATGGACAAGGCTTATGGGTACTACAAACCTATACACCTGATGAGCAAACATTTGAACTCCAAAGCATTAACTTGACCGCTACTTTTACCGACCTTTACGACAATGTAGAATTGGAGGCTGTGACAGAAAAGCCAGAACTAATTTAAAAAATGTAAAACCTCTAGCAAGTTCGTAGTGAGGACTTTAGTCCTTCTTAATTTAAGCACTAAAGTACTTACTACAAACCATCAAAAATAGGTTAAAAAATACTATTTTCTGTTAACAATTAATTCCTAATATCAACAATCACCTTTGATTGTATCCGACTAAAATTATGATTAAAAATGAGCAAGTTATTGGTTTAATCTTGCGTTTGCAGAATATAGGATGCCGAATTTGGGCTGAAGATGATAAGCTCAGAATTCGGACTAATAAAAACACCCTCACTTCTGAACTCAAGCAAGAAATTCAAACCAACAAAGCAGATATATTAGCATTTTTAAATTCTGCCAAAGCTACAACTGTCATCGCCGAGGAAATCCCGACTTTACCAGATGATGCCCCAAAGCTTCTTTCATTTGCTCAACAACGCCTCTGGCTTTTAGCGCAACTCCAAGGGCCGTCAGCTAGTTACAATATGCCGATGGTTTTACAACTGGACGGCAACCTCAATATTGATGCTCTACATTCTACTTTCGCTTATCTGCTTAACCGTCATGCCAGCCTACGGATGTATTTTCCCACAGTGGCAGGAAATCCCCAGGTTGCGATGCCTGCGGCGGTAAACTACGCAAATTTAGACGAAATCGAAGCTTTAACGATACAAGACGGCCGAAATCTTGATGAATATCCCCAATCCTCAACTATTCAAAATTTTATCGATACTCATATTCAAGAACCCTTTGATTTAAATACTGGCCCTTTATTTAAAGCAAAACTGCTGCAACTCCAAGAGCAAAAATATGTATTACTCATTAATATGCACCACATTGTCAGTGATGGCTGGTCAATGGGAGTGTTTGTTCGGGAGTTCAGACAAGCTTATAAGGCTTTTGCCCAAAATAAGACACCAACCCTTGCACCATTACCCATTCAATACAGCGACTACGCAAACTGGCAACGAAACTGGCTACAGGGTGAAGTATTAGAAACTCAAATTAACTACTGGAAACATCAACTTCAGAATGCTCCCCCATTACTGGAGTTACCTACCGATTATCCCCGTCCAGGATTGCAAAGCTACCGAGGCGCACGTTATCTCTATTCCCTAACGCCAGAATTAAGCGCTGCTGTTAAAACCTTGAGTCAAGAACAAGGCACAAGCCTATTTATGACTTTGTTGGCGGCTTTGAATGTTCTACTTTCTCGTTACAGTCGCCAAGAAGATTTATGTATTGGTTCTCCCATTGCCAACCGCACTCATAGCCAGACAGAATCATTAATCGGCTTTTTTGTCAATACATTAGTACTGCGTAACCAAATCAAACCTGAGCAAAGCTTTATTGAGTTGCTTCAACAAACTCGCCAAACTTGTTTAGATGCATACTCTCATCAAGATATTCCCTTTGAGTTTCTGGTAGAAAAGTTACAACCAGAACGCAGCATGAGTCATAATCCTTTATTCCAGGTTATGTTAGCCCTGGAAAATAATCAAAGTCCCGACCTAAGTTTGCCAGGACTAGAGATTCAATGGCTCGATTTCAATTGTCCGTTTGCTAAGTTTGACCTCACACTTCTGGTCATAGAATCTGATAACCAGTTAAATTGCTCTTGGGAATACGCTACCGATCTTTTTGAGAAAAGCACCATCGAACGGATGGCGGAACAGTTTGAAATTTTGCTTAAGGGAATTGTTGATAAACCTCAGCAACTTATTAAAACTCTACCTTTGATGACAGCCGCCGAACTTGTACAACTACAACGCTGGAATCGAACAGAAACTAATTATCCCCACGATAAAACTCTAGTCGATCTATTTGAAGCTCAAGTTGCGAAAAATCCTAATAATCTCGCTTTGGTGTTTGAATCCCAAAGCCTAACTTATCAACAACTCAATCAAAAAGCTAACCAACTGGCTCATTACCTAATTCAAAATTACCAAATTCAGCCAGACACCTTAATTGGGATCTGCGTTGAACGGTCATTCGAGATGATTATTGGCGTACTCGGTATCCTGAAAGCAGGTGCTGCTTATGTGCCGATTGACCCCAATTATCCACAAGAGCGGATTGGGTTTATGCTACAAGATTGTGGAACCTCAGTTTTGCTCACCCAAAGTTTTCTTAAAGATAAGTTATCTCTAACTGAATTAAAACATCAGGTTATTTGTTTAGATGGAGATACTTTTAGTTCGGCGTTAATAGATAATCCCAATGTTCAAATTCTGCCTGATAATTTAGCTTATATAATTTATACCTCTGGTTCAACGGGACGACCTAAAGGGGTGATGATTGAGCATCAAGCAATTGTCAATCTAGCTTTAGCTTGGGCGAAAACTTTTCAAGTTCAACCCCAAAGTCGTTGGCTTCAGTTTGGTTCTTTTAGTTTTGATTTATCTATTGGTGAAATTGCGACTGCATTGGGAGCAGGTGGTTGTTTATATTTAGCCCAGAAAGAAACTTTGTTACCTAGTCAAGCTTTGGTTGACTTGTTAGCTGATTGCAAAATTTCCCATTTTGCGTTACCTCCTTCTGCCTTATCTGTATTACCGCGAGCGATATTACCTGATTTGCAAGCCATAATCGTTGGTGGTGAGGCTTGTCCAGCCGAATTGGTGACACAATGGGGAACAGAAAGATGTTTTTTCAATTGCTACGGGCCGACGGAATCGACGGTTATTGCCACTATTGCTAGTTGCGAACAAAATGGAAAAAAACCTTCTATTGGACAACCATTATCTAATATTCGCATCTACATTTTAGATGCGAATAATCAACCATTACCTCCGGGAATACCAGGGGAATTGTGCATCGCGGGAGTGGGTTTAGCACGAGGCTATTTGAATCGTGCCGATTTAACTGCCGAAAATTTTATTGAAGTTGAATTGTTTGGTAAACCTGAGCGAATTTATCAAACTGGCGACTTGGCAAAATGGAATTCTGATGGAAATGTTGAGTATCTAGGTCGCATTGATGCTCAGGTTAAATTACGGGGATTCCGCATTGAATTGGGTGAAGTTGAATCGATTTTATTGGAACATGCTTCAGTTAAAGAAGCAGTTGTTATTTTATATGAAACTGATAGTAATCAGAGTTTAGTTGCATATCTAACAGGAATTACCACTGATTTATCTATCCAATTAAAAAACGATCTTAAATCCCGTCTGCCGGATTACATGATACCTGCTCAGATTATCGTTTTAGATAAGTTACCTTTAACTCCCAATGGCAAAATTGACCGAAAAGCTTTACCCGCTCCCAATGGTGAGATTGAAGGTTTATATGAAACCCCACGTAACGAAGTTGAACAAAAGCTAGCACAGGTCTGGTCTGCTGTTCTCGAACGTCAAGAAATTGGAATTCATGATAACTTCTTTGACTTAGGCGGACATTCTTTACTAGCGGTAAAACTGCTCAATAATATTCAACAAGTATTTGAGCAACAACTTTCCTTAAGTAGTTTATTTCAGAATCCTACTATTGCTCAACTCGGGCAACAACTCAATAATACTGAGGTTAAACAATCAAATCCCGATTTACTTTTTCTCCAACCTCTAGGAGATGCAATCCCTCTATTTTGTCTTCCTGGTGCAAACGGACATGGCTTCTATTTTCGAGATTTAGCAATCAATTTCGGAAAGAAACGGCCAGTGTATGGACTGGAAACTCCAGGAAGAAACGGCTCTAACGCGCTCCCTGAGTCGGTTGAGCTTCATGCTAGTCAACTGATTGAGCTATTACGCCAACAGCAACCAAAAAGTCCGTACATACTGGCAGGATACTCTTCTGGTTGTGCCGTTGCTTTTGAAATGGCTTCCCAACTCGAACAGCAAGGTGAAACAGTTAGTTTACTGGCTATCTTTGATGCCGGACTGGTTTCTCGCCCTGAGTATATTACTGATAGAACAGACCTTGATTGGATTTGGCAAACGATTCAACGAATTGAAGCCTTAAAGGGAGTCTCTTTAGGTCTGGAATACGATGATTTAGCTGCTCAAAGCGATGACATCTCTAGGTGGGAATTGACGGCAGAATATTTGTACCGTCATAATGTTCTACCGGAACACTCAACCCTCTCCTTACTGAAAACAAATCTGCAAGTGATGAAAGTGCTGACGCTCAATTATGCTAAATATCAGCCTAATCATCCAATTTCTGCACCCATTGTTTTATTCCGCGCTCAAGAAGTTCAGGAGATTATTTTGCAAGAACTCCAAGCTTTTTCTGATTGCGATCTACCCGATTGGGGCTGGCAAACCTATACTCAAAAGCCTGTCAGGGCGATCGAAGTACCTGGAAACCACGGTCGAATGCTTTATGAACCCAATGTAAAAATCTTAGCCAGACAATTACAGCTTGCGATCGCAGATAGCGCACAGTAGAGATTAACTATTTCATAGCTTCTTTCTTTCTTTGTGCCCTTTGCGTCCTTTGCGGTTCGTTTCTCTTGATTATATTTCATATAAAACTTATTAATAAAACTAGGCAAGTCTTTTATTCCCTTACCCAACTAAACAAAAACTCGCCCCTTTAATTGCCTCAAACAGGAATATAAAATGCAATCTACAACTTCTCACGAGCAACCCTTAAAAAAAGATTCTTTTCTTTCAACTTTTACTCAATTTTGGGAAAATATTAAAGCGATCGCAGGGCCTTACTGGTATCCCACAGAGGCACAAGGAAGAGTATTTTCAAATGTAATTCGCGCATGGGGAATGCTCATCCTCCTAATATTATTAATAATTGCGCTTGTAGGTGTAACAGCCTTTAATAGCTTCATTAGTCGCTATTTGGTCGATGTGATTATTGAAGAGAAAAATTTTGATAAATTTGTTGAGACAGTATCGCTTTATGGTGCTGCTCTTGTCTGCGTAACGCTATTAGTAGGATTTACGAAATTTATCAGAAAAAAAATTGCTCTTGATTGGTATGAATGGCTAAATAATCACACCTTAGAAAAATATTTTGGCAATCGAGCTTATTATAAAATCAACTTTAAATCTGATATTGATAACCCAGATCAACGTCTATCTCAAGAAATTGAACCTATTACTAGAAGCGCTCTCAATTTTTCAGCTACTTTACTAGAAAAAACGCTGGAAATGATGACTTTTTTAGTAATTCTTTGGTCAATTTCTCAATTTGTGGCAGTTGCTTTGGTTGCTTATACCATCATAGGTAATGTGATTGCTGTTTACTTGACTCAAGAATTGAATAAGATTAATCAAGAGGAACTTGAATTTAAAGCTGATTATGCTTATGCTCTAACCCATGTTCGGAATCACGCTGAATCGATAGCTTTTTTTCAGGGAGAAAAACAAGAATTGAATATAATTCAGCGTCGATTTAGTAATCTTCTAAAAAGTGCTAAACGCAAGATTAATTGGGAGAAAAATAAAGATATTTTTAGCAGAGGATATCAGGCTGTTATCCAAATATTTCCCTTTATAGTACTCGGCCCTTTATATATTAGAGATGAAATTGATTTTGGAGAAGTTGGTCAAGCTAGTTTAGCTTGCAATCTGTTTGCTAATGCGATGGCAGAAGTAATTAATGAATTTGGAACTTCTGGAAGATTTTCTAGTTACGTTGAGCGTTTAGGTGAGTTTTCAAATGCGTTAGCATCTGTCACCAAAGAACCAGAGAATGTAAAGACGATTAAAACTATAGAAGAAAAGCGTCTTGCTTTCGAGCATGTCACCTTACAAACACCAAACTATGAGCAGTTAATCGTCGAAGACTTATCACTTTCTGTTCAGCCTGGAGAAGGTTTATTGATTGTTGGGCCGAGTGGTAGAGGTAAAAGTTCTCTGTTGAGAGCGATCGCTGGTTTGTGGAATGCTGGAAATGGTCGTCTGGTGCGACCTCCCTTAGATGAAGTATTGTTTTTGCCTCAACGTCCTTATATAATTTTGGGAACTTTGCGCGAACAGTTACTCTATCCTCAAACAAATCGTAAAATAAGCGATCGAGAACTTGAAGCAATTTTGCAACAAGTTAACTTACAAAACTTGCTGAGTCGAGTAGATGGTTTTGATACTGAAGTTCCTTGGGAGAATATACTTTCGTTGGGTGAACAACAGCGTCTTGCATTTGCACGATTATTAGTCACTCATCCTAGCTTTACTATATTAGATGAAGCAACAAGTGCTTTAGATTTGAATAATGAAGGGAATTTATATCAACAGTTACAATCAACGAAAACAACTTTTATCAGTGTTGGACATAGAGAAAGTTTATTTAATTATCATCAATGGGTTTTAGAATTATCACAAGATTCTAGTTGGCAACTTGTAACTGTGGAAGATTATCGGCTTAAAAAAGTAAATCAAATTGTCAAAAACCCACCCGTAAAGGCTGAAGTCACAATAGATGTTTTACCCAATAATCAATCCCCAAATCAACCAGAAATATCTCTTGAGATAAGCACAATTGCTGGACTTTCTCACAAGGAAATGCAAACATTAACAGACTCTTCTATTAACACTATTAGAAGCAAAGCTAGTCTGGGAAAATCCATTACTACTAAGGATGGCTTTACCTACCGCTATGATAAAGACCCCAATGTGTTGAAATGGATAAGAGCTTAACAACTATTTATACTTTTGAAAACTAGGAACATGCTAACTAAACAGCAAAGACAACTAATTGCTTACGAAAATATTTCCATTTACGAACAAACTTATAAATTGCCCGTTTTAAAAAATAACGGTGTAAAAATAGTTCAAAAAAAAATTAGAGAACGTCAAAGATTAATTAAAGAAGGCGTTCGATATAACCATCAGTTTGGGGGGATAATTAAACGGAAAGAAGAAATTAGTCAGGGAGAAATTTTTGAGGAGATCCAACTATTCATTAAGGACTACATTCATATTATTGATTTACTAGAAAATTATAAAGATAGTTATCATGACTTTTTGCTAAAACTTACGGATGACTTAAAAAAGTTATTTAAACAAAAATATCTGGAAATAAAAAACTTAGAAGATGAAAGAAGCAAACTAGAGATAAAAAATAAAGAAAATCTGAAAATAGTTGAGGAGTTAAGATGGGAAAAGCAAGAAAACTTTAAAGCAGTTTTATTATTAAGCAATGCTTATTTTATGATGTTAGAGAAAATAAAATTGCTTAGTAAAGGGATTAAAAATCTTACAGAGGATACCAAAAATCAAAAAGAAATTGTTCAGCAAATAATTAGAGATTTAGAAGTCTATCAAGAAATTTATGAATATCAAATAAAAGCTAATAAAATCCGTCAGGAAATAGCTAAAATTGCTCATACTGCCATCAATTTTGAAAATTCTCTGCAAGATTATTTTAGTCCGTTTCAATCTTTAATAGATGAAGTTGTTAAAGTAGACGAATATTTTTATAAAACTGTTGGAGATATTAAAATTTTAGGGGATAATATTTTGAAGTCCAAGTTCAATTTATTAAACCTTGAAACAAACGAGACAATTTCTGATACTTTTCTTGATTTTATGGTGACAAGTTATGAGAAACAAACCAGATTAAAAGATGCTTTTATTGAGTCTCAATTATTAGATTGGCAAATCAATAATTTTGATTTGAGTGAAAATAATGTCTTTTTAGATAAGGGGATTGATTTAATATCTAATTACATATCTAGTGAACTCACCGATCAAAGAAAACTACTAGGCATAACAGAAGTAAACTTTGTCTCTACAGTGCCTCTATCTTCTGTTCAAGAAATAGGATTGATGGAACTGACTGATAACAATGTTACGTTCCAAAGCAATAGAAATATCGATTATACCCAACTGCGGGATCTCCTCGCGCAGCACAAGTGGAAACAAGCTGACATTGAAACTACTAAATTAATTCTACAAGTCATGAATAAGACTTATTGGAATGAAGTTTATAAGGAAGATATTGATAATTTCTCTTGTCAAGACCTCCACACCATCGATCGACTTTGGGAACAATACAGTTATGGTTACTTCGGCTTCAGTGTTCAGGAAAGTATCTGGAGTGAAATGGGTGGTCAAGTAGACTATGAAACAGAAAAGAGACTTGGCGATCGCCTCGGTTGGCGAAAAGAGGGAAACTGGTTAGACTACGAACAACTAACTTTTAAATTGTCCCCCATGACACCGATGGGACATTTACCAGCTAAATGGCTACACTATGACCAACATACCTTTGACTTATCTTCAAAGTCATCTACAGAAGACCTTTCAATGGGAGCGTGGCGGGTGGGGTCTTGGTTAGTTTGGCAGATGCATTTATTTTTTTCTCGGGCAAAAATTTGTAACCGAACATCAATACTTTAATAAATTTAAAACATCAACATGGATAATATTAATCTTTCTGATATAGAAATAGAAGTTTTACTTTTTGGAAAATGGCGTTTTGATACAGCTTGGGAAAAAATATCTATTATCTTTAAAGATGATATGACTTACGAACAAACTAGGGTTCAAACATTTATTCTATATAAACCTAAAGAACTGATAACAGGGAATAAATTTAATGGTGTATGGTACGTAACCGATCGCAAACTGCATCTAAATATTAAAAGTATTCCCAAATCATTTTTAAATTTAGAAATACCCCTAGCTTTTAAAATTTCTGTTGCAGATATTGTAGCTACTTTGGGTTCTTTATTTACAGCCGAAAAGTATGAAGTCGCTAAAATTAATAGTTCTAAATTTTTACTAAAGGATGGAGAACAATCAATTATTGGTACAAAAATAAATATCCCATCGGGAATGCGGGGTAACACTTAAAAATTAAAAATTAAAAATTAAAAATAATCAAATTACAGACAGCTAGGTTTACCTACTTGCTACTGCCCGATCGCTAATCATCTCACGAATTGCATAAGCTGTGGCTGGTGCTAGTAAAACGCCGTTGCGATAGTGTCCGGTAGCTAGGAGGATATTACTAAACCCTGGCAACATACCAATAACTGGGGCTGGGCGACCTTCAGGACGGGGACGTAACCCCGACCAAGTGCGGAGAATTGTTGCTGTAGCTAACTCTGGGCAAAATGCGATCGCTTGTTTTCTAACAGATTCCAATAGTTCTTGATTTGGCGGTATCTCATTTCCATTGCTGGGAAACTCCACCGTCGCACCTACCCAATAATCTCCACCACACACAGGAACAATATGCACATCGTTACCCGTTATCGCTGGCTGAAAGTCAGGATTGCCTAATGGATGCCCTACACGCATTTGCAACGCTTGCCCAAGTACAGGGCGGATATCAATTATCTGATTTAATTTTGCCGTCAGTGGCGTTGAACCTAGCCCTGCTGCGACTATAAACCAATCTCCGCCTATTTTTCCTTCTGTAGTCTCAAGTTGAATGCAAAACTGGGGGGAAGATTCAGGTGATGAGGTTTGGGCATCCAAAACAGTTACGCCAAATTTGAAAGTTACACCGTTTTGCTGGGCAGCCTCAACTAAAGCTAATGTCAGAGCAGTGGGATCGAGTTGACGATCTTGGGGAGAATAGACAGCGCCAATAATTTTTTCGCAATCAACTTGAGGACAGATATTCTGGAGTTTAGCCGTGTCCCATATTTCTAAATGCCAGCCTTGAGAGTGGCGAATTTCTACAAGTTTTTCCCATGCTGCTAAATTCTCCTCTTCCAAACCCAGACTGAGAATTCCCTGGCGGTTAAAAGGGATTTTGCGACCTGTTAAAGCTTCTAATTCGGGAATCAAAGTTTCATAGCGTTGGATGCTAGTTTGTCGCATCTGCCAAGCTTTGCCCTTGATTTTTTGGCTGATTGCGCCCATCAAAACGCCAAGTGCAGCGCCTGTGGAAGCTTGGGCTGGTGGTTGGCGATCGCAAACTGTGATTTTGAGTCCTTTGACTAAACTCAGTTCGTAAGCGATCGCAGCCCCAACTACACCACAACCGATAATTACTACATTCATTACTTGTGCTTGAAGTGAAAGTGAGAAGTTAGGAGTGAGAATTCAGGAGTTAAAAATTTAACTGATTCGGCGGAATTCCCCGTCCCTCTACAGGGCGGGGATGGATAGCCGGACGACGACGAAAACACCTCCA